>NZ_JBHXTO010000062.1:0-49758 GCF_042677425.1 Streptomyces sp. NPDC127119
CCCCTGAGCCTCTCAGGGGCGCGGGGAACTGCGCGATCCTGTACGCCCGCCCCTACGGTCGCAGCGCCCGCAACAGCAGGTCGGCCAAGTGGTCCGCGACCTCCTGTTGCGTGAGGGGGCCGTCAGGGCGGTACCACGTGGACAGGTGGTGGACCGAGCCGAAGTGGTAGTCGACGACCAGGTCCGCCGGGGTCTTCTTCGAGAAGACCCCCGTCTGCTGGCCCT
Source organism: Streptomyces sp. NPDC127119 (assembly GCF_042677425.1). NCBI lineage: Bacteria > Bacillati > Actinomycetota > Actinomycetes > Kitasatosporales > Streptomycetaceae > Streptomyces > Streptomyces sp. NPDC127119. Next base: position 226 of record NZ_JBHXTO010000062.1, read on the forward strand.
CCTCGATCAGCGCGCGGAACCGCTCGTGATAGCGCCGCCGCTCGGCCCGTACCTGCTTGTTCTTCTCCGGGCTCAGATGGTGCATCGAGCGGAAGAAGATCGACGCGTCGTCGAGGTTGTCGATCGTCGTGACGACCACGTCGGCGGCGGCGCCCCGCAACCGCTCCTCCACCGGCGCGTCGGCGTCCGCGAAGGAGTCGAGCCGCTCCTGCTGCACCCGCAGCACGCGCGCGTACACCTCGTGGAGCAGGTCGTCCTTGGAGCCGAAGTAGTGGTACAGCGCACCCTTGGTGACACCGGCCGCTTCGACGATCTCCTGGACCGAGGTGCGGTCGTAGCCGCGCTCGGCGAAGAGCCGGGTGGCGGCGGCCAGCAGCCGCCTCGGAACGGGCGTGCCGTCCCCGTCCGTCGTCCTGGGCACTGCCGCCACCTGCCTTCCAGTGTTCTTTGTGTTGTTCACGTTGTAGAGGTCGTTCAAGGCGTTCCGGTTGCACCCCGCCTTGTTCGTCCGCGTTTGTCTACGAGCCGTCGTGCGGGCGTGAGCGCAGTTCCCTCCGGAGGATCTTCCCACTGGCCGTCTTCGGCAGGTCGGGCAGGATCTCCACCTGGCGCGGGTACTTGTAGGCGGCCAGTCTCTCCTTGCAGTACGCGGCGAGTGCGGCGGGGTCCTCCGCCGCGCCGGGCCGCAGGCTGATGTACGCCTTGACGGTCTCGCCGCGGTACCCGTCGGGCACCCCGACGACGGCCGCCTCGCGTACGGCCGGGTGGGTGTACAGGACGTCCTCGACCTCGCGCGGCCACACCTTGAAGCCGGACGCGTTGATCATGTCCTTCTTGCGGTCGACGACGTACAGCCAGCCGTCCGTGTCGATGAAACCGATGTCGCCGGTGCGCAGTTCCCCGTCCGGGAAGGTCTCCGCGGTGGCCTCGGGACGCCGCCAGTAACCGGGCACGACCTGCGGGCCCCGTACGAGGATCTCGCCCTGTTCCCCGAACGGCACCTCCTGGCCGTGGTCGTCGACGATGCGTACGACCGTGTCCGGTCCCGGCAGGCCGACGGCGAGCGTCCCGGAGGCCGGGTCGACGGGCGCCTCCAGGTGGGGCGGCACCGAGGCGCAGGGCGCGGTGCACTCGGTGAGTCCGTAGCCGTTGCGGATGTACGGCCCGAAGCCCGCCCGGAACTTCTCGACGAGCGCGGGCGGCAGCGGCGCGCCTCCGGAGGAGATGTTCACGAAGGAGGAGAAGTGGTCCGGCGTGACGGACGGGTGCGCGGCCAGCGCCATGAAGGCCGTCGACGGGCCGACCGTGTAGTGCGGCCGGTGCTCGGCGAACGCGTCGAGGACGACACCCGACTCGAAGCGGTACGCGAGGACGAGTGTGCCCCCGCTGTTGAGACACGCGAGGAACTGGCAGACCATCCCGGTGATGTGGAACAGCGGCGCCATCGCGAAGTACACGGGCGCCTCGGGCAGGGCGAGGCCCGTGCGCTGGCGCTCGGCGTTGTACATGACGTTGCCGTGCGTGTTGGTGGCCCCCTTGGGAGCGCCGCTCGTCCCCGAGGTGTAGCTGATCAGCGCGATGTCCGCCGGGCCCCGGTCGCGGTCGGACGGGGCCTTGTGGCCGGCCTTCGCGACGGCCGTCAGGTCGTCGGCGTCCGCCGCCTGCGGCAGCCGCTCGAAGGTCAGCACGCGCGCGTCGTCCCGCGTCTGGAAGTCCAGTTCGCAGCCGGTCAGCACGATGCGTACGGGCGAGTCGGCGGCCGTGTCGCGCAGATACGACTCCCAGGCCCGGTCGGCGCAGATCAGCGCGGCGACCTCGCCGTCCCGCAGGACGTGGGTCACCTCGCCGGACTTGTACATGGGGTTGACGGGCAGGACGGTCGCGCCGGCCTTCCAGGCGCCGAGGACGGCGAGGACGAAGAGCGGGCTGTTCTGCAGCAGGACGGCGACCCGGTCGCCGCGTTCCAGACCGCGTTCGGCGAGGTGTCCGGCGACCGAGTCGCTCAGTTCGTCCACCTCGCGGTAGGTGAGCCGTCCGTCGAAGTAGGCGAGGAAGGCGCGGTCGGGCGTCTCGGCGACGGCCCGGCGCAGGGCGTGCACGGGCGAGTCGTCGGGGCTGACGGGTCCGCGCTGCGCCTCGTTCAGGAGGGCGACCCAGGGCTGGGCCGCGTACAGGGAGGTGGTGGTCATCGGCCGTCGGCCTCCCACTTCTGCTGGATGTGGTTCATGTTCGTCAGCCAGCGCTCGGGGTCGGCGGCGCGCGCCCGGTAGTACTCGGCGACCTCGGGGTGCGGAAGGATCAGGAAGCGGTCCTCCTCGATCCCCGCGAAGAGGGCGTCCGCGACGGCCTCGGGCTCGATGGCGGTGGGCAGCAGGACGAGGTCCCCCGCGCTGCCGGTGCCCGCGAGCATGTCGGTGCGCACGCCCTGCGGACAGATCGCGTGCACCTTCAGACCGCGGTGGCGGTACGTGAGCGACAGCCACTCGGCGAAGGCGTACGCGCCGTGCTTGGTGACGCTGTACGGGGCCGCGCCGATCATGGTGAGCAGTCCGGCCGCCGAGACGGTGGAGACGAAACGGCCGCTGCCGCGCTCCAGCCAGGCCGGGAGCAGTTCCTCGGCCGCACGGACGTGCGCCATCACGTTCACGTCCCAGGCGAGCTCCCAGACCCGTGCGGGGGCCGCCTCGGAGCCACCCGAGGGCAGCCCGGCGTTGGCGCAGTAGACGTCGACGGTGCCGCCGAGGGCGTCCCGGGCGTCGGCCACGATCGTGGAGGCGTCGCCGGGGACCGCGGTCCCGCCGATCTCCTCGGCGACGGCCGCGGCCTTCACCGCGTCCAGGTCGTTGACCACGACCCGGGCCCCCGCGGCGGCGAACCGCCGGGCCAGCGCGGCCCCGATCCCCCCGCCGGCTCCGGTGACGACCACTCCGGCATCCTGCATGGCTTCCACCATCGGTCTCCTTCGACACGACGACATCAATGCTCCGCTCCCACCAGACTAACCGGTCGGTATGCGACCCGTAAGGGGCGCGGGGAACGGCGCAGTCTTTTGCTTTCAGGGGGCGCAGCCCCCAAGGGGCGCGGGGAACGGCGCGGCCGGCCACAGCGGCGCCGCAGCTTACGAACAACCGGCGGAAGCCATACCGTGCACATGCCAGTGCAACCCCCTTCCGCCCCCCACGGAGGCCCCATGCACCGCCTGTCCAGACGAAGTCTCCTCGCCGCCACCACGACCGCGGCGGCGATCTCCGCGGGAACGCCGGCCACGGCCGCGACCGGGGCGGCCCCCGCCGGGGAAACGGCACCCCGCCGTTTCCGGACCGGCTTCGACCGTCTCGCCGCGACCGACTACGCCCTCCTGGACGGCAGGCGCGTAGGGATCGTCACCAACCCGACAGGCATCACCGGGGACGCCCGCCACATCGTCGACGTGATGCACGCCGACGACCACGTGAACCTCGTCGCCGTCTTCGGCCCGGAGCACGGCTTCCGCGGCACCGCGCAGGCCGGCGGCTCCGAGGGCCGCTACGACGACCCGGCGACCGGCCTCCCGGTCTACGACACGTACCTCAAGAGCGGACAGCCCCTGGCCGACGTCTTCACGGCCTCCGGTGTGGACACGGTCGTCTTCGACATCCAGGACGCGGGCGCCCGCTTCTACACGTACATCTGGACGCTGTACGACTGCATGGACGCGGCCAGGATCGCGGGCAAGCGTTTCGTGGTGCTCGACCGGCCGAACCCGGTGACGGGCCGCGGCGCGTACGGGCCCGTGCTGCACAAGGAGTTCGCGACGTTCGTCGGCCGGGAGCCGATCGCGCAGGCGCACGGGATGACCGTCGCGGAGCTGGCCCGGCTGTTCAACGGCGAGTTCCTCACCGAGCCGGTGCCCCTGGAGACCGTCCTGATGTCGGGCTGGCGGCGGTCGGACTTCTACGACGCCTCGGGGCTGCCGTGGGTGCCGCCGAGCCCGAACATGCCGACGCCCGACACCGCTCTCGTGTACTCGGGCACCTGTCTCTTCGAGGGGACGAACCTGTCGGAGGGGCGCGGCACGACCCGTCCGTTCGAGCTGCTCGGCGCGGAGGGCATCGACCGGCGGTGGGCCGCCGAGGCGGGACGACTCGGGCTGCCCGGCGTGCACTTCAGGGAGGCGTACTTCGCGCCCACGTTCTCGAAGTTCCAGGGCAGGACGGTCGGCGGGGTGCAGCTCCACGTCCACGACCGCGCCGCGTACGACCCCGTGCGCACGGGGATCGCGCTGCTGGTGACCGCCAAGCAGGTCTGGAGCGGGTTCGCCTGGCGGCCGGACAACTGGATCGACAAGCTGACGGGCTCCACGCTGGTGCGCACGATGATCGACGCGGGTGCGACGGCCGACGAGGTCGTGGCGGGCTGGCAGGACGAACTGGCCGCGTTCCGCCGCGTGCGCAAGGAGTACCTCCTGTACCGCTGAGACGGTCGCCCCGATCGCCCGTGGCGTCTCGTCCGGCGCCGGCCGTGGCGTCTCACCCGCATCGGATCCCCTATCCTGGACCACCCGTTCCGGATTTCGCTGAGACATGAGTTCGGGCTGGTCAGAGTGGACGTGGACCCTGGCCAACTCCCCCGGTCGGCGGGACGATTACGTGCACATCGCACGGGTTGCGGAGGCCGAAGGGGGCTTGTCATGGCGGATCCTGAAGTGGGCGTGACTCCCTACTGGGAGCTGACGTTCGACGCGGACGGCGATGTGGACGCGCGGCAGCGCGACCGGCTGCTCCGGGAGGTGGTGGACCGGGGTGTCAAGGACCTGATCGTGTTCGCGCACGGCTGGAACAACGACCGCCCGACCGCGACCCGGCTCTACAGCCGCTTCTTCGAACACGTCCCCGCTCTCGCACCGAACGCCCGCCTCGGATATGTGGGCGTGCTGTGGCCGTCGATGCGGTTCACCGACGAGCCGATCCCCGACTTCGCGCGGAGCCTCACCGCCGTGTCCGTGGGCCCGGCACTCGACAAGGGCACCCGCAGTGCCCTGCTGACGGCCTTTCCCGGGCGGGCCACCCTGATCGACCAGATCGCCCGGATGCTCGACCAACAGCCCGAGGGCGACACCGCGTTGGAGGAGTACGGGCGGCTGGTGCGGCTGCTCGTCGAGCTGCGGCCGGAGGCGCCGGGCGCCGCGTTCGCCGCGGACACCCTGGCGGATTCCGGGTCCCCGTCCGGATCCCCGCCCGGGTCCCCCGCCGAGGCCGCGAACGATCCGCGGATGTTCCTCGGGGACACCGCGCGGACCTGCCGGGAGTTCGCGCGGGCACTGGCGGACGACGAGGGCGGCGCCGAATCCGGGAGCGAGCGGGCGCAGGCCGCGCCCCGCCTCGCGGGCGCCTGGGACGGGGCACACGAACTGCTGCGCCAGGCCACGTACTTCGCGATGAAGCGCCGTGCGGGCACGGTCGGCGAGCGCGGGCTCGGGCGGCTGGTCGGGCGGCTCGCCCGGACGGCACCCGGGGTGCGGGTGCATCTCGTGGGGCACAGCTTCGGCGGGCGCCTGGTGTCGTTCGCGCTGCGCGGGCTGCCCAAGGGAGTGCGGACCGTGAAGTCCGTGACGCTGCTCCAGGCGGCCTTCTCGCACTACGCGTTCTCCGCGCGGCTCCCGCACGACGTACGGGACAGCGGTGTGCTGCACGGCCAACAGGACCGTATCGACGGCCCGTTGGTCTGCTGCTTCTCCCGTTTCGACTCGGCTCTCGGCACGATCTACCCGCTGGCCTCACGGACGGCGGGCGACGACCGGGCCGCCGCCGACCTCTCGCTGCCCCCGCTCCCGCGGCTTCTCGGCGCCAGGTGGGGGGCGTTGGGTCACGACGGGGTGCAGGCGGTGTCCGGCACGAAGGCGTTCACGCTCGCCGACGCGCTGCGGGCGAAACTGCCCGCTTCTGGATGCGTGAACATCGACGCGTCCGCGGTGGTGCGACGCGGCGGCGCCCCCTCGGGCGCCCACAGCGACATCTGCCACCGGGAACTGGCCCAGGTGGTCCTGGCGGCGGGCCGCATCCGCTGACCCGCCGCCAGTACCCACGTACTCACCTCACCGGCGTGTACCTCACCGGTGCGAGGTGAACTCCACGACCTGCTGGTAGGTCGGCCGGTTCTGCCAGCTGATCTTTCCGTGCTTGATGCCGCCCAGCGTCCGCTGGTTGACCGAGTCGGCGCACCACTGGTCGCCCGCCGAGCAGAGGTCGTCGCCGGGGTAGACCTGGGCGGCGGTCCGGCCCGCCGCCGTCTTGAGCGTGCCGATCAGGATGTCCCGGCAGGCGCTGAGGGTGCCGCCGCCGCAGTACGGCTTGGCGAGGCCGCCCTGTACGGACTCGCCGAGCACCGCCCGGATGTCCTTGTGGACGTAGCTCCACCAGCCGTACTGGAAGGAGCTGCCGGCGTGCGATCCGGTGGGCCCGTGGCCCGCCGAAGGGGCCTCGTCCACCGGGAGGTTGGCGGTCATCGCGGTGTAGAGGTCGCTGCCGAGGCCGGGTTCGAACTCGGCCTTCACCAGCGCGGGCCACCAGGCGTCGAGGAGGCGGATCGCGTCGGCGTTGGCGTAGGTCTTCGAACCGGCGGAGGTCTCCTTGCGTCTGGCGCCCGCCGTGACCCAGTCGGACAGTTTCGTCACGGCCGCCGCGGCCGTCGTGTCGGTGACCGGCGAGCTCTTGATCACCTGGAGCAGCTTGGGCAGGACGTCCTCGGCGCGCAGGTCGGCCAGTGCCGCGTCGGCCATCGCCTTGGTGAGCGACGCCCTGGTCACCCCGCCCGCGGTCACCAGCTTCTTCACCCGGTCCTCCAGGAGGTTGCCGCGGTGGACGGAGCCGTTGCCCCAGGGAGCCGTGGTGTAGTCCTTGGCCTGCTTGTTGTTCCAGGAGATGTAGTAGTCCTGGTCGATGGAGTTGGGGTGGGCGGAGGCCGGGGTGTAGTCGGCGGTGTTCGTGGTGGGCGTCCAGTTCTTCCACTCGTACGCGGCCTGCGCCCACACCGGGAACTCGGCGTCGACGCCGGTGGCGCGTACGGGGTTGTCGCCGCTGTTGTAGTAAGCGGTGTGCTGCGCGTCGGCGTAGAACCAGTTGAAGGTGTAGTTGATGTGCTGCACCGCCGCCTGGAAGGTCTGCGGGCTCTTCACGTAGTCCGGGTCGTTGAGCATCTGGAAGCCGATGATCGAGTCGGCCTCGTGCAGGTAGGAGGAGCGCAGGGTGGTGTAGGCGACCTTCTTGCCGTCGACCGTGGCCCGGTGCGTGACCGGGCCGTACTTGGTGCGCCAGACCTGCATCCGGTAGGAGCCCGCGGCGGTTCCGTCGGCGGTGGTGGGCTTCCAGGCGTTGGTCTGCTCGACCTTCGCCATGGCCGTGCAGGTGCCGCGGTACAGGTAGTGGGTGTCGTCCTGGCACAGCTCGACCGCGTAGGTGTCGATGATGTCCTGGCCGGAGGTCGTGGCGCTCCACGCGTAGTCCTGGCCGCGGCCGAGTTCGACGTACATGCTCAGGCCCGCGAAGGAGGCGCCGCGGGCGCTGAGGCCCGGGCCCTGGATCTCCTGGAGCATGAGCAGCTGTGGCGCGAAATAGCCGGTCTGGGGTCCGAAGACGGCGATGGGGTGGCCGCTCGCGGTGGATTTTCCGCTCACCACGAGGGCGTTGGACATGCCGCGTCTCGCGGAGCTGAGGGCGCTCGCCGTCGCCGAGGCGGTCGTTCCGGTGGCCGTGGCGGTGGCCGCGCTGCCGGTGCGGTCGTAGACGAGAGGTTCCTCGGTCACCGTGCCCGCGGTGGGCAGCGCGGCGCCCTGCGGGGTGGCCGGTCTGGTGGCGTACGGGAAGCTCTCGCCGTTGTGGACGGTGAGTACGGCCTCGGGGTCGTTGCGCTCGCGGAAGGACTCCCAGACCTTGGTGCCCTCCTCCACGCCGTACTTGGACTGGGCGGCGAGCAGGGAGACGGCGTTGTTGACCTCGCCGCCGCCCCCGGAGCCGAAGAGCGCGCCGATCACGGAGGCCAGGGCGACCAGGTCGGTCTCCTTGAAGTGTTCGATGGTCCCGGCGTTGGTGATCGAGTCCTTGTGGCCGGTCAGGACGTACTCGCCGGGGAAGTAGCGGCCGCTGTCCGAGGCGTCTATGTAGGAGTTGATGCCGGCCAGGTAGGCCCGGACGTCGGCGAGCGCCTGCTGGCCGCGCGCCCCGTTGTCGGCGACGGCGCTGTCGATCTGCGCCTGCAGATCCGCCTCGGTGTACGGGGCGTGGCGCCAGAACTCCTGTTCCAGGCCCTGGTTGGAGGCGGCGCCGCCCGCGAAGGGGGTGAGCTGCCCGCGTCCGACGTGCCGGAAGACGTCCATCAGCCACAGCCGGTCCTGGGCGGCGGCGTAACCGGCGCCGAACTCGGTTCCGTAGCGGGTGGTGCCTGTGATGTGCGGCACGCCGGTCTTCTTGTCGCGGACGATCGTCACGTCGGTGCGCCCTGCGGGCTTCAGGGTGGACTCGACCTGGTCGGCGGGGACCCCGAACGAGGCGTCCCTGAAGAAATCATTAATTTTGGCGTCGGTGAGCGCGGAATATCCGGATGCCAGATTGCCGTAGGGCGCCAGTTGATCGTCCGCGTGGGCGGGCTGGGTGCCGAAAGCCTGGTTGAGAAGGATCTCGGCGAGGGTCGCGTTGCCGTTCTGACCTGCGGGGAGAATGTCGGAGCACTGGCTGCCGCAGTAGTCGTTCGCCGCGGCGGCGGGGGTGTCGGCGGCGATCGCCTGGGAAAGCGGTGTCAAAAGACCGGCAATGAGAACGCATACCGAAGCACCCATGAGGAACTTGGGGAATCTGCGGGGAGTTCTCAGTCTGTCGAGGATGGTGCGTGGGGTACGCCGGGGCATGGCTGACTCCTCACGACGGGGGTGGGCGGGATGTTACTGCCGGTATCCCCGGGTTAGAAGATGAACATGCGTCACTTTTGGCGCCGGCGGCTCCGACGGGGGCTACCGGGGCCGCCGACCGCCACCGGACGACGGCCGGGAATGACCCGAGAGACGGCCGACAACCGTCTTGCGGATGGCCGATAACCGGCTGAATGGCGGTTTTATGGCGGTCGCCGAAAAACAGATGGAGCCGAATCGCGTGTCGATACGTCTATTCGGCGACGTCCTTACGACGACGCCGAAGTGACCGAAGTACAGGTGCAGGTGTGACGGAGGTGCAGGGCGATGGCGGGATTCCGCAGTCTGGCGAGACAGGTGCGCGACCCGAGGAGCGATCTGGCACTGCGGCGCTATTCACTGCGCAAGTGCCTTGAGAGGTTCGCTCCTTACGGTCACCGGGCGACCTGGGACCATCTGTGCTCCCGGGCCGGGTTCGACCCCGAGGACCGGTCCCCCGATCCGGTGCGGCTCGTGGCCGCGCTGGACGAACTGGAGGCGGCCCGCTCCGTCTGGCTCACCTACGAGGCCGGGTTCGCCCAGCGCCGCAAGAAGGAGAAGCACGACGGTCTGCGCAGCCCCGGCAGCGTGGACGACTGGCACCGGCTCACCTGGGGCGGCTTCGGGGTCGCCTGGTGCGACGACCCCGGCATCCACCCCCATGAGCCGCTCGCCGAGGTGCTGCGCCGGCTGATCGCCGCCCTGGAGCGGGAACCCGGCGCCGTCTGCCCCGTCTGCTCGGGCGAGCGCCTCGTCTGGAAGTACGACCTGGCCCACGAACCGTCCTCCGGCCCCGTCTGCACGGCCTGCGGAATCGTGGTCCCCCGACCCGTCCTCACCCCCGAGGCACTGGCGGAATGCCGCCGGGGACGCCTCCTCGTGGCGGTCGCGGGGTAACGAAGGCCGGGGGTGCGCCGGAGGAACCGCACCCCCGGGTACATGCCTACGGGACCTTGACGTCGGTGTGGATGGCCAGCTTGAACTCGGCGCACAGCAGCGGCGCGGAGATCTTCGCGTCCCGCGCGCCGCGCACGGACACCTTCAGGCCGACCGGCGTGCCCGGGTGGACGAACATCTGCCACATGTAGGTCCGGTACTGGCCGCCCCGGGTGGGTGCCGTGTCGGAGGTGGCCGTCGAGTCGTAGCGCGCCGCCGTGAGGTTCAGCGGGTCGCGCACGAAGCGCGCCCGGTACTCGAGACCGCCGGCGTCCGGCTGCCAGAAGACCAGCGCGGACAGCACGCCCCAGCCGTCGTGGCTCGGCCAGATCAGCCCCGAGCGGGCGTCGGGAAACGCCGACGCGCCGGGACCGCCCTTCCCCGGGTCGTGCATGCTCCAGCGGTCGTACTGCTCCTCGCCCGAGACGTACGGGAAGCGCACGAGGTGGTACCCGTCACTGTCGTACGTGATCCGCTGGGCCCCCGTGTGCGCGGCTTCCCACTTGAGCGAGCAAATGGCCAGGCTCATCGCCCGTTCCCCTTTCGATCTCCGGTTGTCGGTGCGGCCTGGCACCATCGGGGGCATGGTCCAGGTCTGTGTGAACGGGGGACGCGGGTCCGGCGACGGAGCACTCGTGCCGTTGTCGCCGAAAGCGATGGCCGGCTCCGCGGCGGAGGCCGTCGCGGCCGGGGCGTCGGACATCCATGTGCATCCCAAGTCCCCTTGTGGAGAAGACACGCTGTCGGCGAAGGCGGTTGCGGCGACCCTGGACGACATCAGGTCACAGGTGGACGTTCCCGTCGGAGTGACCACCGGCGCCTGGGCCGAGCCCGACCCCGCGGCCCGCGTCGCGCGCGTCCATGAGTGGAGCGTCCTGCCCGACCACGCATCGGTCAACTGGCACGAGCCGGGCGCCGAGGAGGTCGCCGCGGCGCTCCTGGCGCGGGGCGTGGGCGTCGAGGCGGGCATCTGGTCCGGCACGGACGGGGCCGCGCGGTTCGCGGCGTCACCGCTGGGCCCCCGGGTGCTGCGCGTCCTCGCGGAGGTGACGGACCCGGATCCGGACACGGCCGAGGACACGGCCCGCCGGCTGCTGACCGCCCTCGGCACCGCGCACGGCCGCCCCGTCCTGCTGCACGGCGAGGAGGGCGGCACCTGGCCCGTACTGGACCTCGCCGCGCGCCTCGGCCTGGCGACCCGCATCGGCCTGGAGGACACGCTGACGCTCCCCGACGGCCGACGGGCCGCGTCCAACGCCGAGTTGGTGACGGAGGCACTGCTCCGGCACCCGCGGAACCGGCGGCCGTAGCAGCCCAAAAACCCGTCGCTCCACCCCTTTCCCGTCCGCACAGTTGGAGGCGATGAGACCAGGCTGAGCATCATGTGAGACCCCGGGGAGCCCCACCATGTCGACGCTGCGCGTCACCGCCGAAGTACTGACCGTCCACGAGCATCCGAACGCCGACGCGCTCGAACTGGCCCAGGTGGGCCTGTACCGGGCCGTGGTCGCCAAGGGTGCGTACCGCACCGGCGAGAGCGCCGTCTACATCCCCGAGCAGTCCGTGCTGCCGCAGGAACTCATAGCGGAGCTGGGGCTCACCGGGCGCCTCGCGGGCAGCGCCTCGGACCGGGTGAAGGCGGTCCGGCTGCGCGGCGAGCTGTCCCAGGGGATCGTCTGCCGGCCCAGCGCACTGGCCGGTGTGGACCTGGCGCGGGCCGCCGCGGACGGCACGGACTTCGCGGAACGGCTGGGCGTCACCAAGTGGGTACCGCCCGTCCCGCCCACCATGGACGGCGAGATCGAGGCGGCCCCCGACCTGCTGCCCTGGGTCGACATCGAGAACATCCAGCGGTATCCCGGCATCTTCACCCCGGGCGAGGAAGTGGTCCTCACCGAGAAGCTGCACGGCACGGCCTGCCTGCTCACGTACTTCGCCGGGGACGGCCGCGTCCAGGTCTCCTCGAAGGGCTTCGGCGCCAAACGCCTGGCCCTGAAGGAGGACCCGCGCAACCTCTACTGGCGCGCGGTCCACGGCCACGGGGTCGCGGCGGTCGCGGCCCGGCTCGCCGAGCGGCTCGGAGCCCGCCGCGTCGGCGTTTTCGGCGAGGTGTACGGGGCCGGCGTCCAGGACCTTACGTACGGCGCCGACGGCCGCCGCGAGACCCTCGGGTACGCGGTGTTCGACGTGTCCGCGGAGATCGACGGCGAGGTCCGCTGGCTGGACGCGGCGGACCTGCTCACCGGCGAACTGCCGCTCGTACCAGCGCTGTTCACGGGCCCGTACGACATCGGACGGGTGCTGGAGTTCGCCTCCGGCCGCGAGACCGTCTCGGGGCAGGGGATCCATCTGCGCGAGGGGGTCGTGATCCGGCCCGTCACCGAGCGGTACAGCCCGGTGACGGGTGGCCGGGCCGTCGCGAAGGCGGTCAGCCCGGCGTATCTGACACGCAAGGGCGGCACGGAGTACGAGTGACGGGGGCTTCCGGTGCGCCGGAGGGTTCGGGCGCCCGGGTGGCGGGGCCCGGGAGCCGTCTCAGCGGCAGCCTCCGGGCTCCGGCCGCTCCTCGGGCTCACGCTCCGCGGTCCGGCGTGCGCGTTGTCCGCCGCGTTCCACCATGAGGCGGGAGCCGCTCTGCCGCTCGCCGAAGACGTCGTCGGGGTTGGACAGGACGCAGTTCTCCAGGGAGAGGCAGCCGCAGCCGATGCAGTCCGTGAGATGGTCCCGCAGACGGCCCAACTGCTTGATGCGCTCGTCGAGTTCCGAACGCCAGGCCTCCGAGAGCCGGGCCCAGTCCTCGCGGGTGGGCGTGCGCTCCTCGGGGAGTTCCGCGAGGGCGTCACGGATCGTGGCCAGCGGGATGCCGACGCGCTGCGCGGCCCGTACGAAGGCGACCCGGCGCAGGGCGTCACGGTGGTAACGGCGCTGGTTGCCCGCGGTGCGGCGGCTGCTGATCAGGCCCTTGGACTCGTAGAAGTGCAGGGCCGAGACGGCGGCTCCACTGCGGGCCGACAGCTGGCCGACCGTGAGTTCATGGATCTTCTCGGGAATCTGGGGCACCCCTCGAACCCTACCCAGCCGGTCACCCTCGCGGTCCGTTGACAGGGAACCTCACTGCGACCATGCTAAGCAGTTGCTTAGGAATATCTCTCAGAGACGCACGCACGCAGCGACGGGAAAGGCCAGGGACATGGCAGAGCCGAGGATCTTCGCGTCCGCCGACGAACTGAAGGCGGCGGTGGGTGAGCAGTTGGGGTACAGCGACTGGGTGGAGGTCGATCAGAAGCGGATCGATCTGTTCGCCGAGGCGACGGGTGACCACCAGTGGATCCACGTGGACCCGGAGAAGGCGGCGAGCGGTCCCTTCGGGACGACGATCGCCCATGGGTATCTGACGTTGTCGCTGCTGCCGCTCTTCGGGCCTCAGCTGATCTCGGTCGAGGGCGTGAAGATGGGCGTCAACTACGGGACGAACAAGGTCCGTTTCCCGGCTCCGGTGCCGGTGGGGTCGCGGCTGCGGGCCACCGCGAAGATCACGGCGGTCGACGAGGTGACGGGTGGGGTGCAGGTGTCTGTCGGCTTCGCCGTGGAACGCGAGGGCGGGGAGAAGCCGGTGTGTGTGGCTGAGTCTGTGTCCCGCTACTACTTCTGACCCGGGGGGTGGTGGTGGCGGCGGGCGGGGTGGGTACCTGCGGGCCCGGTGGGGGCTGGCCGCGCAGTTCCCCGCGCCCCTAAAAGCGGACGCTGTCTGCGGGTTCGGTGGGGGCTGGGCGCGCCGTTCCTCGCACCCCTGAAAGCAGACGTTGTCTGCGGGGGCGGTGGGGGCTTCTCGTGCCGCTGAAAACGGGTGGTGCGGGTGCCCCTCCGGCCGGGCGTAGCCCCGGCCGGAGAGGGGCGCGGGGAACTGCGCGGCCGGCCACGACGGGGCCGCAGACAGCGTCGGTTTTTGGGGGCGCGGGGAACTGCGCGATCAGCCCCCACCGAACCCGCAGGTGAATGCGACCGGCGGCAGCCCTAGGCGTGCGGCGCCCCGACCATGCGCAGGACCAGGTCCGCGTACAGGTCACCGACCATCTCCGGCGTACGCGGCCCGTTCACGTTGAACCAGCGCGCCACATCGATGCACAGGGACAGCACCGCAAGCGTGGTCCCCGGCACGTCGGGAACGTCGAAATCCCCCGCCGCCACCCCGTCCTCGATGATCGCGCGCACCTCCGCATCGACCTGGCGCCGCAGACCGATGATCTCCGCACGGGCATCGGCGCCGAGCGAGTCCAGCTCGTACTGCACGACCCGCGCGGTGGTGCGCCCACCCGCGTGCCACCGGACGAAGGAGCTCACCGCGTCGGCGAGCCGCTCGGCCGGGCTCCCCTCCCGCGCGCCCGCGGTCCGCAGGATGTCGAGGGCCTTCTCGTGGCCGATCCTGCTGATCCGGTGGAGCAGTTCTTCCTTGGTCTTGTAGTGGATGTAGAGCGCGGCCGGACTCATCCCCGCCCGGCCCGCGATGTCACGGGTCGTCGTCGCGTGGTACCCGCGCTCGGCGAAGGCCTCCACCGCGGCGACGAGCAGCCGCCTGGCCGCGTCAGGGGTGACCTCGGCCCACGGCTGCAGTTCGCCGCCGGCCGTCTCCTCCGCCGTACTCATCGCTCGTTCGCCCCTTCCAGTGACAGAACGAACACCATACCCCCGATACTGAGCGAGCGCTTAGAGTGCCCGCTCAGAGGGGCATGGCCTCACAGCTTGTCGAAGGGGTCGTGTTCGGCCAGGAGCTTCTCCAGGCGGGCCTGGTCGACGCGGCTGACGATCTGCCCGGCCTCCTGCCGGTCCCGGATCACCTTGGCGAGGGTGAACGCCGAGGTCACGAGGTACAGCACGGCGATCCCGAGGAAGGCGCGCACCCAGGTGTCGGCCTCCAGTTTGAAGATGCCGATGGCGGTGGCGATGACGGCGACGGCGAACGAGAGCACCGCCTGCCCGTAGAACGCGGCGGTGGACTGCTGCTTGACCTGTGTCTCACTCATGCGACCAGAGTCGGCGCGGGCGGCCGGAACCACATCCGCGCACGTACTCACATCGCGTACTCAAGTCGCTTGCTCAGAACGCCGAGACGCCCGTCACCGCGCGGCCGATGACCAGCTTCTGTATCTGACTGGTGCCTTCGTAGAGCGTCATGACCCGCGCGTCGCGCAGCAGCTTCCCGACGGGGTACTCGTCGATGTAGCCGTACCCGCCGAAGACCTGGAGCGCGTTGTTCGCGGCGCGCACCGCGGCTTCCGAGGCGAAGAGCTTGGCCTTCGAGGACTCGGTGGCGAACGGCTCCCCGCGGTCGACGAGATCCGCGACGCGCCAGGTGAGCAGCCGGGCGGCGTCGACGTCCACGGCGATGTCGCTGAGCAGTTCCTGTACGAGCTGGTGGCGGGCGATGACCTTGCCGAACTGCTCGCGCTCGGTCGCGTACGTCACGGCGGCGTCCAGCGCCGCCTGGGCGATGCCCACGCAGCCGGCGGCCACCGACATCCGGCCCTTGGCCAGCGCGGACATGGCGACGGAGAAGCCCTTGCCCTCGGGGCCGAGCATCGCCGAGGCGGGTACGCGGACGTCCTCCAGGGTCAGTTCCGCGGTGGCCTGGCCGCGCAGTCCGAGCTTGCCGTGGATGGTGCGGCGGGTCAGCCCGGGGGTGTCGGCCGGTACGAGGAAGGCCGAGACGCCCTTGTGGCCGGGTGCGTCGGTCGAGCGGGCGAAGAGCAGGACGACGTCCGCCCAGGTGCCGTTGGTGATGAAGGTCTTGCCGCCGTTGACGACGTACGTGTCGCCGTCGCGCACCGCCTTCGTGGACAGGTTGCCCGCGTCGGAGCCGGTGCCCGGTTCGGTGAGGCCGAAGCAGCCGACGTATCCGCCGGAGGTGAGCCCCGGCAGCCACTGCCGCTTCTGTTCCTCGGTCCCCCAGGACGCGATGGTCTTGGCGACGAGTCCGAGCGAGACCGAGACGATGCCGCGGACCGAGGAGTCGCCGCGGCCCAGTTCCTCCGTCACCAGGCAGTACGCGAGGTGGTCGCCGCCGGAGCCGCCGTACTCCTCGTCGATCGTGAGGCCGAGGAAGCCGACCTCGCCGAGCTTCTTGACGATCGAGCGGTCGACGTCCTCCGCGCGGTCCCAGGCGATCACGTTCGGGGTGATCTCGCGCGCGACGAAGTCCCTGGCCAGCCGTCGGACGGCGGTCTGCTCCTCGCCGAGTTCCAGGTTCACTGTGATCAACCCCTGCTTTTAATTAGCACTGCTAGTTTCTGATCCGCAGCCCTACTATGTGGGCCATGGCCCGACCGCGCAAGCCCCTCCTCAGCACCGACCGCATCGTCGCGGCGGCCCGGACCCTGGTGGACGCGGAGGGGCTCGCCGCCGTCTCCACGCGTCGGCTGGCGGCCGAGCTGGGGGTGAGCGGGCCGTCGCTGTACAACCACTTCCGTACGAAGGACCAGATCCTGGAGGCCGTCGCGGACTCCGTGAGCGCACAGGTCGACCTGTCGATGTTCGAGGACGGACGGGACTGGCGGACCGCGCTGCACGACTGGGCGGTCTCCTACCGGGCCGCTCTGCGCGATCACCCCAACATCGTTCCCGTGCTGGCCCGGGGGCCCGGACGGCGGCCGGCCGGGCTGCGGCTCGCGGACGCGGTGTTCGGGGGGATGGTCGCCGCGGGGTGGCCGGCGGCGCAGGCGACGTCCATCGGGGCGTTGATGCGGTACTTCGTGATGGGGTCCGCGCTGTCGTCGTTCGCCGGGGGGTTCGTGGACGACGAGACGGCGTACGACCCTGCGGACTATCCGCATCTCGGGCAGGCGCATCTTCTTGCCGATCAGCAGGAGAAGATCGACGAGCGGGCGTTCGAGACGGGGCTCAGCGCGTTGCTGGAGGGGTTGGCCTCGCAGTACGCGCGGTTGCGAGAGTAGGCGGAGCCACGGCTGCGGGCCGGTGGGGGCCAGGCGCGCAGTTCCCCGCGCCCCTCAAGGCTCCCCGCGCCCCTGGAAGCTTCGGCGGTGGCCGAAGTGTGGGGCGCTCATGCTGGGCCTATGACCTCCTCACGCAGCGGGGCGCGTACCGGGGCCGCCGGGCTCGCCGCCCTTGCCTCCCTTGTCGCCGATGAGACGCGGGCCGGGTTTCTGCTGGCGCTGCTCGACGGGCGGGCCTGGACCGCCGGGGAGCTGGCACGGCACGCCGGGATCGCCCCGTCGACGGCCAGCGAGCACCTGGACAAGCTGGTGGCGGGCGGGCTGCTCACCGAGGAACGACAGGGGCGGCACCGGTACGTACGGCTGGCCGACGCCCGGGTCGCCCAGCTCGTGGAGGACCTGGCCGCCCAGGTCTCACCGGCGGCGGCCGTACAGCCACGCACGCTGCGCGAGGCGGGCGCCGGCAGTGCGATGGCCCGGGGCCGCACCTGCTACGACCATCTGGCCGGCCGCCTCGGCATCGCCGTCACCGACGCGCTCACCGGCCTCGGACTGCTCCGCCAGGACACCGGTTTCGCGCTCACGGACGAGGGCGTGGCCTGGTTCGAGGACGTCGGCATCCCCCTCGTACGCACCGGCCGCCGCCCGCTCGCCCGCGCCTGCCTCGACTGGACGGAACGCCGCCCCCACCTGGCGGGCATCGCGGGCGCCGCACTCTGCCACCACGCCCTGACCACCAACTGGTGCGTACGCATCGGCTCGGAACGAGCAGTAAAGGTCACGACAACCGGCGAACAGGCACTCGCACACCTCCTGGGCATCCCCCCGGAATCCCTGCACTGACCACCCGCCCTCCAGCGCCGCAATGAGAGCCCGGGGCACGGCCCCATCGTCCAGCGGCGCATGAAAGACAGGGGCGCAGCCCCGTCTTTCAGGGGCGCGGGGAACTGCGCGACCAGCCCCCACCGGGCCCGCGGACATCCATCGACGCCACCCCGCGGAGCATCCCGTCCGAAACCCGCGAGCCCTTTCCCACCACCCCACCTACCCTCTGGAACGTGATGACCCCCCTCCCCGCCGGCCGCAGGCCAGACCCCCTCGCCACCACAGCGGCCAGCGCAACCGTGCTGCTGTGGGCCTCCGCCTTCGTCTCCATCCGCAGCGCCGGTGAGGCCTACTCCCCCGGCGCGCTGGCGCTGGGCCGGCTGCTCGCCGGAGCGCTGGTCCTCGGAGCGATCTGCCTGGTACGCGGGGAAGGGCTTCCCGCGCGGGCCGCGTGGCCCGGGATCGTGGTGTCCGGGCTGCTCTGGTTCGGCCTGTACATGGTCGTCCTCAACTGGGGCGAGCAGAAGGTCGACGCGGGCACCGCCGCCCTCGTGGTGAACATCGGACCGCTGATCATGGCCCTGCTCGCCGGCTGGCTGCTCAAGGAAGGGCTGCCGTCGCGGCTGCTCGCCGGGATGGGCGTCTCCTTCGTGGGCGCGGCGGTCGTCGGACTGTCCATGTCGGGCGAGGGCAGCGCCTCCGTGCTCGGCGTACTGCTCTGCCTGCTCGCCGCGGTCGCGTACGCGGGCGGTGTGGTCGCCCAGAAACCGGCCCTGCGGCACGGTTCCGCGCTCCAGGTGACGACGTACGGGTGTGTGATCGGCGCGGTGGCCTGTCTGCCGTTCGCCGGGCATCTGGTCTCCGACGCCCGGGACGCCCCGCTGTCCGCGACCCTCAACATGTTGTATCTGGGCGTCTTCCCGACCGCGCTCGCCTTCACCACGTGGGCGTTCGCACTGGCGCGTACGACGGCGGGGCGGATGGGCGCCACGACGTACGCGGTGCCCGCGCTGGTGGTGCTGATGTCGTGGGTGGTGCTCGACGAGGTGCCGGGCTGGATCACGCTCGTCGGTGGACTGGTGTGTCTCGCGGGAGTGGCGGTGTCGCGGTCCGGACCCCGGCCCGGGGCGACCGCGACAACCGCTCCCGCCACGCAAGCTCCCGCCACGACTCCCGAGCCACAATCCGGCAGCAAGCCCCGACAAGGGGCCGGGCCCCCGTCTCCCTAGAACATCACCAGCGCCCGTCCGCCCTTGCCCGCCAGCATGTTGTCGAACGCCGACGGGATGCCGTCCAGGGCGATCCGTTCCGTGACGAGGGCGCTCAGGTCCAGCCGTCCCGCCCGGACGTGTTCGGCGAGGATCGGCAGGTCGCGGGCGGGGTCGGAGTTCCCGTACACGCAGCCGGCGAGCGTGCGGCCCCAGTGGAAGATCTCCAGGGCGTTGAAGGTGACCTGCTGGTCCTTGCCGCCGATGCCGACGACCGTCGTACGGCCGCCGCGGCGGGTGGACTCCCACGCGGTACGGATCGTGACGGCGCGGCCCGCGCACTCCACGGCCACGTCCACGCCCTGCTTGCCGGTGAGTCCGCGGATCTCACGGGCGGTGCCGTCCGAGGCGATCACGTACTCGGTGGCCCCGGCCGCGCGGGCCAGGGACTCCTTCTCCGACGACACGTCCACCGCCACGACGGTGGAGGCACCGGCGATACGCGCGGCCTGGATCGCCGCGAGTCCCACGCCGCCGACGCCGAAGACCGCGACCGTCTCACCGGGGCGGACCTGGGCCGAGTAGTGGACGGCTCCGTAGCCGGTGAGGACGGCGCAGCCGAGCAGGGCCGCGTCCGCCAGCGGGATACCGGCCGGCGCCGGGAGTACGCAGTCGGCGGCCACCACCGTCTCCTCGGCGAACGCGGCGACGTTCAGGCCGGGGTGGAGATCCGTCCCGTCGGAGGAACGGTGGGCGTAGACGTTCGCGGCCCCGGCCAGCGCGTTGGCGCACAGCCACACCTCGCCCAGTGCGCAGGCGTGGCAACTCCCGCAGGAGGGGGCCCAGTTGAGGACCACCTCGTCACCGGGTGCGACACGGTCGACCCCGGGGCCGACGGAGACGACGGTCCCCGCTCCCTCATGGCCGAGCACGGCGGGCACCGGCAGCCGCATGGTGCCGTTGGTCAGTGAGAGGTCGGAGTGGCACACCCCGGCGGCGGCGAGGCGGATCCGCACCTGCCCCGGGCCGGGCTCGGGCAGGTCGATCTCGGTGATCTCCAGTGGGGCCCCGACGGCGGGCAGCACAGCGGCGCGGGTCATGAGTACAACGCTCCTAGGACTCTGAATCTCTCGAATCTCCGGATCTCTGAATCTTCAGAACTGGAGGGACTTGGTCTGGAGGTACTCGGACAGTCCGTGCGAGCCGAGTTCGCGGCCGACGCCCGACTGCTTGTAACCGCCGAAGGGAGCTCGGGGGTTGAAGCGTCCGCCGTTGATGTCGACCTGCCCGGTGTCCAGGCGCCGCGCGAAGGCCACGGCTTCCGACTCCTCCCCCGCCCAGACGGCTCCCGCGAGCCCGTACACCGTGCCGTTGGCGATGCGGAGCGCGTCCGCCTCGTCCTCGTACCGGATGATCGACAGGACCGGGCCGAAGATCTCCTCCTGGGCGATCGCCATCTCCGGGGTGACGTCGGCGAATACGGTCGGGCTGACGAAGTAGCCCCGTTCCCGGGGGGATTCGGGGCCGCCCGCGACCAGTCGGGCGCCGTCGCCGACACCCTTCTCGATGTAACCCACCACGCGGTCGCGCTGCTTGGCGTTGACGACCGGGCCGATGCGCTCGCCGTACTTCGCGGCGGCCTCGGCGGCCAGGGCCACGGCCTCGTCGTACTGGGAGTCGTGCACCAGCATGCGGGTCCAGGCGCTGCACGTCTGGCCGGAGTTGGACATCACGTTGGCGACGCCGACGTTGACGGCCTTCGCGAGGTCCGCGCTCGGCAGGATGACGTTGGCGGACTTGCCGCCCAGTTCGAGGGCGACACGCTTGACTGCCGCGCCCGCCGTCGCGCCGATCTGCCGGCCGACGGCCGTGGAGCCCGTGAAAGAGACCAGGTCCACGCCTTCGTGCTCGGCGAGTGCCTGGCCTGCGACCGGGCCGAGGCCGGTGACGAGGTTGAAGACACCCGCCGGGACGCCTGCCTCGTGGACCGCCTCCGCGAAGAGCTGGGCGGTCAGCGGGGTGTCCTCGGCGGGCTTCAGCACGACCGTGCAGCCGGCCGCGAGGGCGGGGGCGACCTTGGCGACGATCTGGTGCAGGGGGTAGTTCCAGGGCGTGATGGCGCCCACCACGCCGACGGGTTCGAGGTAGACGGTGGAATTGCCGACCTTCTCCTCGAAGGAGTGCGAGGCGGCGAGGTCGGCGTACGAGCCTGCTACCGCGATGGGGGCGCCGACGTGTACCGCCTGCGAGAACTTCAGCGGTGAGCCGAGTTCGGCGGTGACCGTCTCCGCGATCTCGTCCTTACGGGCAACAAGGACGTCCCTGAGGGCGCCGATACGGGCGGCGCGCTCGGTGGGCGGGGTGGCGGCCCAGGCCGGGAAGGCTTCGCGGGCGGCGCGGACCGCTGCGTCCACGTCCTCGATCGTGCCGGCCGGGACGTGCGCGATGAGCTGCTCGTCGGCCGGGTTCACGACGGCGATCGTGTCCGTCCCGGCTGCGGGGCGCCAGGCGCCGTCGATGTACATGCCGTCGTGTGCCTTCATGGGGTCCTCCCGCGGGTGGGGGTGTGGTCGTCCGCGGCCCAACTTAGCCGTCACGCCCGCTACAAACTAGCGGTGTTAGTTTTTGCCCGCCAGGGGTATGGGCTGTCGGGCGCGGGCCGACCACGGCGCTGGGGGATGGACGGGCGTGCTCGGGTGCGGGTCCGCGGTGGCTGGCCGCGCAGTTCCCCGCGCCCCCGAGGGGATGGGGGCTGGCGTGCATTGCTGCCTGCGGGTGCGTTCTGGTTGCTCGCGCCGTTTCTCGCGGTACTGAGGGGCGCGGGGTTCGTTTTTTGGGGCGCGGGGAACTGCGCGGGCAACCGCAGCGGACCCGCAGACAGAATCCCGCCGTACCCCCACCCCCCTAGGGGCGCGGGCAACTGCGCGACCAGCCGCCGCGGACCCGCACCCGTCAACGCACGCACGCCCCCACCCCCTCAGGGGCGCGGGCAACTGCGCGGCCAGCCGCCGCGGGCCCGCGCCCGACCACGCACGTCCACCCCCCAGGGGCACGGGGAACTGCGCACCCGGCAGGTCGTCGCCCCGAGGGGCCTCGGGGATCAGGCTTCCAGGTCGGGGCGTTTTCTTGGGGCCGGGGAGATTCTTATGCCGTCGTGGTCGAAGACGTACAGGTGTGCGAGGTCCACCAGCAGCGGTACCTGCATGCCGGGACGGAGTGCGTGGTCCGGCGTCGTACGCACGATCAGATCCCCCGGCAGCCGCGCCTCCGTCGACACCGGCTCAGGCTCCGGCTCCGCGTCCGCGGGGTGTTCCAGCACCACGACAGGCCCGGCCCGCAGCGTCCGCCCCCGCAGCCGGTCGAACACCCGGCCCTCCCGACGGCGCCGCCCACCCACCCGCGCCACCGGCCGCGGCGCTTCGAGTTCCGGTACCAGCGCGGGCTGCGAACCGGTGTCGAGGTGGACCAGCACCTCGTGCCCCTGGAACTCCACATGCTCGACGAGCCCGCTGATCGCCACCTCCCCGGGCCGCGCCCGCGTGGGCCGCGCCAGGCGGACCGCCTCGGAGCGCAGCCCCACGATGACTTCGCGCCCCTGCTGCACCCGGAGCAGCCGGTGGTCCGGGGACAGCGGTTCGGACAGGACGAGCGCCTGGCGGCCGAGGCCGATCGACATCGCCCCGTCGAGAGGGGCGAGAACGACTCCCCGCAGGAGGTTGATCCGCGGGGTGCCGATGAAGGCGGCGACGAAGACGTTCTCCGGCAGCGCGTAGACCGTACGCGGTGTTCCGAGCTGCTGGAGCACACCGCCGCGCAGAACGGCCACCCGGTCCCCGAGGGACATCGCCTCCGCCTGGTCGTGGGTGACGTACAGCGTCGTGACGTCCAGGTCCCGGGTGAGCCGGGCGATCTCGGCCCGCAGATGGCTGCGGAGTTTGGCGTCCAGGTTGGCCAGCGGTTCGTCCATCAGGAAGGCGGAGGGGTGCCGGGCGATCGCCCGTCCCATGGCCACGCGCTGCCGCTCCCCGCCGGAGAGCTGGTGGGGGAAACGGTCCAGGAGGTCCTCGATGCCGAGCATTCGGGCCGTGGCCTCGACCCGCGGGCCCGGGTCCCGGCCGGGTTCCTCGATGCGCAGGGGGAAGCCGATGTTCGCGCGGCTGCTCATGGTCGGGTAGAGCGCGTAGTTCTGGAAGACCATCGCCATGTGCCGTTCGGCGGGCGCGAGATGGTTGGCGTACTCCCCGTCGAGCCGCACCTCCCCCTCGGTGGGCTCCTCAAGTCCGGCGATCATTCTCAGCACGGTCGACTTGCCGCAGCCGGAGGGCCCGAGGAGCACCAGGAACTCACCGGGCTCGATGTCCAGCGACAGCCCCTGCACCACGCGGACGCCCTGCGTGTAGGACTTGCTGACCTGGTGGAGCGAGACGGCACGTGGCATGAGACGTGACCCCCGGGGGCCCACGGGGCACCGATGTTCACGATGCTTCGCGGCCGGACGGTTCGGACGGCCCGTACTGGTACGTACGAGACCTATGAGTCACGGAAGCTAACGGACCGCGCGGGCCCCGGGGAACCCTTTGAACGCCTCGAATCGCCGCAACTCAGGCGCCGCCGCGGCTCGTTCGGCGTTTCTCCAGTTCAGGGGAGGGAGGGGTCACGACGCGGCCCGCATCCGTTTCGCCCCCACTCCCACTCCCGGTTCCGGCTCCGGCTCCGGCTCCGGCTCCGGCTCCGGTTCCGGTTCCGGTTCCGGCTCCGGCGGCTCCAACGGCCCCCGGCCCGGTACGGCCCTGTCGCAGTCCCAGCCCCGAGGCGATCAGCAGCAGTGCCCCGAGCATCACGAACGGCGCGGCCACGCCCGCGACTCCGGCGATCAGGCCCGCGGTGGCGGGCGCGGCGACCTGGCCGAGCCGGTTGCCGGTCAGCCGCAGGGCGAGCGCGGTGGAGCGGGCGTCGTCCGGGGCCGCCTGGACGACCGTGGTCATCGACAGGGGCTGCCCGACGCCCAGGCAGAAGCCGAGCGCGGCAAGGATCACGGCGAGCGCCCAGACCGGCACGGGCAGCGCGATCCCGGCGCACAGCAGGGCCGCCAGCAGACAGGTCGTGGTGAGCAGCGCGGCCCGGCCGAGCAGCCGCAGCATGGGCGTCATCACCAGCCGGCAGGCGATGGTCGCCGCCGCGCGCAGGCTGAGCAGCAGGCCGATCACGGAGGGCGCGATGCCCCGGTGTTCGCCGACCACCGGCAGATACGCGGTGAGGATGTCGGTCGCGGAGAGCACGGCGAGGCTGATGAAGATGCCCGCGGGCACGCCCCGGGTCCGCAGGATGCGGTGCACGGGCACGCGTCCGCCCGGTCCCGTACGGGACGTGGACGGCGTACGGTCCTCGATGCGCCACAGGGAGACGAACGAGAACGCGGCGACGCCGCCCGCGACGAGCAGGGCGAGGGCGCTGGTGCCCGCCATGTCGGGGCCGCCGATCAGGGCGCCCGCGGCGATCGGTCCGACGAGCTGGCCGAGGGAGGCGCCGATGGTGAAGTGGCCGAAGTTGCGGTCCTGTTCGTGCGGTGCGGACTGGCGGGCCACGAGCGACTGGGCGCCGATCACGAAGGAGAGGTGTCCGAGGCCCATGACACCGCTCCAGGCCGCCATCGCGGCGAGGGAGTCGGCCGTACCGCTGAGGGCGCAGCCGCCGGCGATCAGGACGACGCCCACCGGCAGCAGCGGGGCGCACCGGCCGTGGTCGGTCCTGCGGCCGAGCGGTACGGCGGCGAAGAGGGGCAGCAGCGCGTACACCCCGGCGATCACACCGATCGCCCGCTCGTCGGCGCCCAGCGCGAGGGCCCGGTAGGAGACGGCGGGCCGGGCCATGGACACCGCCCCCTGCGCGAAGCTGAAGGCGATGACCAGGCGAAGCAGCCAGCCGCGGTTCCCACCGGGCTTCACAGTGACGTTCTCCATCGGACGGTCATGCCTCAGATGATGCCGAACAGGATTCCGGATCCGAGCACCACGAGTGACGTGAGGGCGGCCCACTTGACGACGAACTTGGTGTGGTCGCCGAAGTCGACCCTGGCCATGCCGACCAGCACGTACACGGCCGGGACCAGCGGGCTGGACATGTGCAGCGGCTGGCCCACGAGGGAGGCGCGGGCGATCTCCAGCGGTGAGACGCCGTGCGCGGTGCCGGCCTCGGCGAGGACCGGCAGGACGCCGAAGTAGAAGCCGTCGTTCGACATGAAGTAGGTGAGCGGCAGGCTCAGGGCGCCGGTGACGATGGCCATGTGCGGGCCCATGCCGTCGGGGATGCCGTCGACGAGCCACTTGGCCATGGAGTCGACCATGCCGGTGCCCTGGAGGACGCCGGTGAAGACGGCGGCGGCGAAGACCATGCCGGAGACGTTGAGGACGTTGTCGGCGTGCGCGGCGAGGCGCTCGCGCTGGTCCGGGATGTTCGGGAAGTTGACGGTGAGGGCGAGCGCCGCGGCGAGCAGGAACAGGACCGGGATCGGCAGCAGTTCCATGATCATGGCGGTGAGCAGGACCGCCGTGAGCAGCGCGTTGAACCAGTACAGCTTGGGACGCAGGGTCGCGCGGTTCGGGTCCAGTCCCTGGAGGCGTACGTCGTCCACGTCGTCCTCCTCGGCTCCGCTTCCGGAGCCGCCCGGGGCGTCCGCGTCGGTACCGGAGCCGGAGCCCGATCCGCCCGCGGTCTTGGCGAAGCGCACCTTGCCGTCACCAGAGCCATCGGAACCACCGGAGGCACCTGCGGCACCCGCGCCGACGAGCACCGTCTCGGTCTCCCGCAGCTCCTCCTCCTGCTTCTCGGCCTTCTCCTTCTCCAGGACGTCGGCCAGGCTCAGCACGCCGAGGCGCTTGCGCTCGCGCAGGCCGAGGACGTACGCGAGGCCGATGACGGCGACCAGGCCGACGGCGAGCGCCGGGATCATCGGGACGAAGATGTCGCCGGCGTCGAGCTTGAGCGCGGTGGCGGCGCGGGCGGTCGGGCCGCCCCAGGGAAGGGTGTTCATCACGCCGTTGGCGGTGGCGGCGACACCGGTCATCACCACGAGGCTCATCTTGAGGCGCTTGTACAGCGGGTACATCGCCGAGACCGTGATCATGAAGGTGGTCGAGCCGTCGCCGTCCAGGGAGACGATCGCGGCGAGCAGGGCCGTACCGACGACGATGCGCATCGGGTCGGCCTTGCAGAACTTGAGGATGCCCCGGACGACCGGATCGAAGAGGCCGACGTCGATCATGACGCCGAAGTACACGATGGCGAACATCAGCATCGCGGCGGTGGGCGCGAGGGTGCCCACCCCTTCGATGACGTAGTCGCCGAGGTGGGCGCCTTTTCCGACGAACACACAGAAGAGTGCCGGGATCAGCACCAGCGCCGCGATCGGCGACATCTTCTTCATCATGATCAGGACCAGGAAGGTCGCGATCATGGTGAAGCCGAGGATGGTCAGCATGAGTGGATACCTAACGTTCGCCCTTGAACTCCCACCAGGGACGGCGGTTCGAGTGACG
Source organism: Streptomyces sp. NPDC127119 (assembly GCF_042677425.1). Taxonomy (NCBI): domain Bacteria; kingdom Bacillati; phylum Actinomycetota; class Actinomycetes; order Kitasatosporales; family Streptomycetaceae; genus Streptomyces; species Streptomyces sp. NPDC127119. The sequence continues at coordinate 26,594 of NZ_JBHXTO010000062.1, forward strand.
TTAGGTCGGGCCGACAAGTCTTAACAAGATGTTGACACGAGAGCAATAAGCGCAAAACTCCTGGTCACAGCGGTTCACGGCGTGGGGGCCGCCGGCGCGACCTCGATGGGTACGCCGTTGAGGACCGCGGTGCCGGACAGCGGGTCGAGCAGGCTGCCGTTCAGGAGCTGGTTGACGTTGACACCGGGGTCCGCGGTGGCGTGCTTCAGCCGGGTGCCGGGCCGGTCGTGTCCCCAGCCGTGCGGCAGGCTCACGACGCCGCGCCGTACGGAGTCGGTGACCTCGGCGGGGGCGACGACCTCTCCCCCGGCGCCCTTCACGCGTACGGGTGTGCCGTCGCCGACGCCGAGGCGTTCGGCGTCGTCGGGGTGGATGTGCAGGGTGCAGCGGTTGGTGCCGCCGGTGAGGGCGGGGATGTTGTGCATCCAGCTGTTGTTGGAGCGCAGATGGCGGCGGCCGACCAGGACGAGGCCGTCGGGGCGCTGCCGGAGGGCGTCCCTGAGCCGCGGGAGGTCGTCGGCGAGCGGCTGCGGAAGGAGTTCGACGAGGCCGCTGCGGGTCTTGAGGGGGCCGGGCAGCCGCGATCGGAGGGGCCCGAGGTCGATGCCGTGGGGCGCGGCCAGCAGCGTCTTCAGGTTGAGGCCGTCGGGGCGGGCGCCGAATCCGTCGCCGTACGGGCCCAGGCGCAGCATCATGTCGAGGCGGCGCTCGGGGCCGGTGTCACCGGTGAGGGCGGCGGCGAGTTCGCGGGGGTCGCGGCCGTGCACCGGGGAGTGCGGTTCCTTGACGGCCCTGGCGAGGGTCTGGTCGACGACCAGGGTGTCGACGGCGGAGGGGTCGGCGCCGTGCATGCCGGTCGCGGCGAGGACGAGCCGGGCGAGGATCTCCGTCTCGGCCTTCCTGCCGGGTTCCAGGGGGACGGCGGCGCGGGTGTAGCGGACCTGGTTGCGGACGGCGAGGGTGTTGAAGGCGAAGTCGTGGTGCGGGCTCTGCGAGGGCGGGGGCGGGGGCAGTACGACGTGGGCGTGGCGCGAGGTCTCGTTCAGGTACGGGTCGACGCTGACCATGAAGTCGAGCGAGTCGAGGGCCTTGTCCAGGCGGTCGCCGTCGGGGGCGGAGAGGACGGGGTTGGCGGCGACGACGACGAGGGCGCGGATGGGTTCGCCCTCCTCGGTGGCGGTGTCGATCTCCTCGGCGAGCGCGGCGAGGGGCAGTTCGCCCTTGGCCTCCGGGTGACGGCTGACGCGGCTGTGCCAGCGGCCGAGCGCGAAGCCGCGGCCGGGTCCCGCGGGGCGGGGTGTGCGGTCGGTGGCGGCCTGCGGGAAGAGGGCGCCGCCGGGCCGGTCGAGGTTGCCGGTGAGGATGTTGAGGACGTCGACGAGCCAGCTGGCGAGGGTGCCGTGCGGGACGGTGCAGCTGCCGATGCGGCCGTACACGGCGGCGGTGGGCGCGGCGGCGAGTTCACGGGCGAGCGCGCGGATGGTGTCGGCGTCGACGTCGCAGGCCCCGGCTGCGGCCTCGGGCGTGAAGTCGCGTACGGCGTCGCGCAGTTCGTCGTATCCCTGGACCAGTTCGCTCAGCTCGCCGAGGTCGGTGAGGTGCTCGTCGAAGAGGACGTACGCCATGGCCGCGAGGAGCAGGGCGTCGGTGCCGGGGCGGACGGGGACGTGCCGGTCGGCGAGCTTGGCGGTGCGGGTGCGGCGGGGATCGATGACCGTGAGGGTGCCGCCGCGCGCCTTGAGGGCCTTGAGCTTGCCGGGGAAGTCGGGTGCGGTGCACAGACTCCCGTTGGACTCCAGGGGGTTGGCGCCGATCAGCAGCAGGTGGTCGGTGTGGTCGAGGTCGGGTACGGGGATCGCGTTGGCGTCGCCGTAGAGGAGACCGCTGGAGACGTGCTTGGGCATCTGGTCGACGGTGGACGCGGTGAAGACGCTGTGCGTGCCGAGTCCGGAGAGCAGGACGGCCGGGTAGAGGGCGCCGGCCATGGTGTGGACGTTCGGGTTGCCGAGGACGGCTCCTACGGAGTGCGGGCCGTACCGCTCGACGACCGGTCGCAGTCCGGCGGCGACGGCGTCGAAGGCCTCTTCCCAGGTGGCCTCGCGCAGTTCGCCGTCCTTGCGTACGAGGGGGGTGCGCAGGCGGTCCGGGTCACCGTCGGCGGCCCCGAACGAGGCCCCTTTCGGGCAGATGAACCCCTGGCTGAACACATCGTCGCGGTCCCCGCGCGCGCTCGTCACCCGGGTCCCCTCGATGGTGAGCGTCAGCCCGCAGGTGGCCTCGCAGAGCGGGCAGATGCGCAGGGCTGTACGGGAGTGGGAGTCGGCGGTGGTGGACACGGGTCCTCCCGGAGGGAACGGCGACAACGGTGGCGCTCTGACCGGGCCGAGCATACCGACCGGTATGAACGGTGGGGAGGGGGTGCGGGACGCCGATGTTCGCGCGTCCCGGAGCCGGCGGCGGGGCGGGGGGCCGTCACCGCCGCACGGCCGGTCAGTCGAGCGAGCGTGAGAGATACGCCCGGAGCAGTTCCCGTGTCTCGCCTATGACCCGCTCGTCGCCCGCCGGGTCGAGGCGGAAGGCGAGCTGGACGAGGGTGTCGGCGGCCTCGACGGCGATGAGGAAGATCCGCCGGAGGTCGTCGTCGGGGGCGCGGTCGAGATACGTGGAGAGCATGTCGGTCAGCCGGTCGGCGACGCGGGTGTTGGGCTCGGCGTCGCGGGTGCCGACGGGTATCTGGTTGCCGAAGTCGACGAGCGAGAAGCCGGGGGCGGTGCGCTTCATGGCGAGGTACTCGTCGAGGACCGCGTCCATGGCCACCCGCCAGCCCGCTCCGCTGCCGGTCTCCCGGAGTCGCTGGGTGACGCGGTCGGTGTAGATGTCCAGGTTGCGCTGGGCGAGCGCGTCGACCATGGCCCGCTTGTTGCCGAAGAACCGATAGACGGACCCGATGGGCACGCCGGCGCGCAGGGCGACGGCACGGGTGCTCAGGGCGTCGTAACCGACCTCGTCCAGGAGGTCGGCGCAGGCGTCGAGGATGCGGGTGAGTCGTTCGGCACTACGGCGCTGGACGGGCGCGCGGCGCAGCGAGGTCGCTTGGGGCACGGGCTTCATGATGCCTTTCCGCCGGGGTCCGGTGAACCTTGCCCTGGGGTACGAAGTGGATGCCCGTACCACTCATCCGACGGGGCGGGCGGCTTTCCGTGGGGGCGCGCACCACCTGGCGTGGCGGCCGTGGGGAACGCCCCCCGCAGACAGTGCAGATCATGCACCGCTGCTCACGAGAACAGGGGACAGGAGCAGGAGGCCGCCGGCCAGGACGGCCGGGGTGGCTCGGGGCGGCGGGCCGTCGGCCGGGGTGGGCAGGAGCGCGCCGCCCACCGGGGACTCCGCGGACCGCGCGGCCCCGGCCGTCGACGCCCAGCCGTCTTCCGGGGACACCGAAGGCGTCGTTCGGCGGGAGGTCGGTTCGGGGGCCGGGTTCGACACCGTGATGTCCGCCGTGCCGGCGACGGGCTCGCCGTCCACGGCCCATACCGTGTCGTCGGCGGCGTGCAGGCGCACCGTCACCTGGTGGGTGCCGCGCGGGACGATGTCGCCCGCCAGGTGGTGGGTCGGACCCCGGAGCAGGGCCAGGGGGCGGTCGTCCAGCCGGAGCAGTGCGTACCCGCGGCCCGGTTCGGCCTTCTTCTCCGTGCCTGCCGGCGAGAAGCGGAAGTCGTGGACGGTCAGCCTGACGTCCCAGCCCGCGTCGGCGTCGTCGGCGGCACCGCCCATCGCGGGCTGTATCTCGATCTCGACCTCGGGTGCGCTCTTCTTGTCGATCTCACGGTAGTGCCGCCCCTCCTCGTCCGTGTCCTTCAGCACCCTGCCCACCGGTGACGGTCTGACCTCGTCGTCCTCGCGCGCGCCGCCGGACCCGCAGCCCGTCGCTCCGGCGAGCAGAGCTCCGAACAGGGCACAGACCGCGAGCGCGGTGAGGAATGCGCGCGTCCACGACATGCCGGGAGATTAGAGCACCGCTCCGACAGCCGGATCCCTCTTGAGTCGGGTTCTTGGGCCCAGTCGGGTGGTCCGGCCCCCAGTCCTGGCCACCTCCGCGGGTCTGGCGCGAACCCGCCGTCTCCCGCCGGGCCCCGGCTCCTCCCTCTTGCGCACCGATTCACCGAATCCTACGGTGATGCATAGGAATCAGAACGAGGGAGCGATCACTCATGAGCGGGGACGCGCGCAACGACGCCACGGCACTGCGGAAGGCCGCCGAGGCGCTGACGTATCTCTCCGGGTTCGGCAACGAACACAGTTCGGAGGCGGTCCCGGGCGCCCTCCCGCACGGCCGCAACTCACCGCAGCGGGTCCCGCTCGGGCTGTACGCGGAACAGCTGAGCGGGTCCGCGTTCACCGAGCCTCGGGCGCACAACCGCCGCTCGTGGCTGTACCGCATCCGCCCGTCGGCCGCGCACCCCGCCTTCACCCGCACGGACAACGGCACCCTGCGCTCGGCCCCCTTCACCGAGTCGGTGCCGGACCCCAACCGGCTGCGCTGGAACCCCCTGCCGGAGCCGGCGCCGGACACCGACTTCCTGGCGGGCCTGTGGACCCTCGGCGGCAACGGCGACGTCACCCAGCGCACCGGCATGGCCGTGCACCTGTATCACGCCAACTCCTCGATGCGGCGGGTCTTCAGCGACGCCGACGGCGAGCTGCTGATCGTGCCCGAACACGGCGGGCTGCTCCTGCGCACCGAGTTCGGGCTGCTGCATGTGGAGCCAGGACATGTGGCGCTCATTCCCCGTGGGGTCCGCTTCCGTGTGGAGCTGCTGGGCGATGCCTCCGACACTGACGGGCAGACCACACACCCGACCGCCCGGGGTTATGTGTGCGAGAACTATGGGGCGCCCTTCCAGCTCCCCGACCTCGGCCCGATCGGCGCCAACGGGCTCGCCAACCCCCGGGACTTCCGCGCACCGGTCGCCGCGTACGAGGACGTGGAGGGCGACGGGCCGGGAGGGAACACCGCCGGGCCCGTGGAAGTGGTCAACAAGTTCTGCGGCAACCTCTGGACGGCGATGTACGACCACTCGCCGCTGGATGTCGTCGCCTGGCACGGCAACCATGTGCCGTACACCTACGATCTGAGCCTTTTCAATGTGATCGGCACCATCAGCTACGACCACCCCGACCCGTCCATCTTCACCGTGCTGACGTCACCGTCCGACACCCCGGGCCTCGCCGGCGTCGACTTCGTGGTCTTCGCGCCGCGCTGGCTGGTGGGCGAGGACACCTTCCGGCCGCCCTACTTCCACCGGAACGTGATGAGCGAGTACATGGGGCTCATCGAGGGCGCGTACGACGCGAAGGCGGAGGGGTTCGTGCCGGGCGGCGGTTCGCTGCACAACATGATGTCCGCGCACGGCCCCGACCGGGAGACCTTCGAGCGGGCCAGTGCCGCCGAGCTGCGACCGCAGAGGATCGACGACGGTCTGGCCTTCATGTTCGAGACGCGCTGGCCCGTCACCGCCACCGCGCAGGCCGCCCACGCCGAGCACCTCCAGGCCTCGTACGACGACGTGTGGCAGGGGCTGGAGCGGCACTTCCGGGCGGGCGGGCGGCCGTGACGGCGCACGGCCCCCGCCGGCCCCGGACGACCGCTTCCCGTGGCCGCCCGTCGTGAGCGCCCGTTGCAACCGACGCCCGCGACCGGTACGGATACCCTCGTGACCTCCTTCGCGCCGGACTCGATCGTCCTGAACCGCAAGCTGCCGCTCTGGTATCAGGTGTCGCAGTCCCTGCGCGCCTCGATACTCGGGCGGTCCGCGCAGGATCCACTGCGCCTGCCCACCGAGGAACAGCTGGCCGAGCACTACGGGGTGAGCGTGCTGACCATGCGGCAGGCGCTCAAGGAGCTGGAGAGCGAGGGGCTCATCACCCGGCACCGCAGACGCGGCACGTTCATCGAGCCGAGCGCCCTGCGGGGCGCGCCGGTCCGCCTCCTCGGCTCGGTCGACGCCATCGTGGCCCAGCAGTCCGGCATGACGACGGAGCTGCTCGACCACGGCAGCGAGCCCGTGTCCGGCGAACTCTCCGCGTACTTCCCGGATCTCGCCGAGGTGGCCACGTACCACCGGCTGCGCAGCGACGAGAAGACCGGTGAGCCGACCAACCACGCCCGCAACTACGTGCGGCCGGAGCTGGCGGCCCTGTTCGATGCGGAGGATCTGGTCCGCTGGCCCATGACCAAGGTCCTGCGGGATGTCGCGGGGGCGAAGATCGGCCAGATCACCGACACCGTCGAGGCGCGGCTCGCCGACCCGGAGACCGCCCGGCTGCTCCAGGTCCCGCTGCTGAGCCCGATCCTGCACTACACGGGCGTCGTGCACGGCGCGGACGGCCGGGCGCTGGACGTGGTCCGCATCCACTACCGGGGCGACCGTTTCTCGTTCACCGTCACCCTCGACGCCCACTGACCGTGCGGGACCCGGCCGCCGCCCACGGGCCACGTCGTACGATGCCGAGCGTGACGCACGACGACGCTCCGCTGCTCGCGGACCTCATGCCGTGGTCCGTCGCACCTCCCCGGCTGGGCCGGGCGTGGCCGGCGGCCCCCGACCCGGCGTCCCTGAAAGCGCGGTGGGACGCCCTGGTGAAGGCCGAGGGGCCCGACCGGGAGGCGTTGTTCGGCGCCACCCGCGCGCGGACCCTGCACTCGGCCGTGGGGCAACTGCCCGGCCAGGCCTCCGGTACGGGCCGGCTGGCGCGCGCCTCGGGCCCGTGCGCGGAGCCGGTGCGGATCCAGACCGGCCCGTTCGACGAGCAGTGGCTGATCCCCGACCACCGGCTGATCGACGCGGCGCGTCCCGAGCTGTGGCGGGTGGCCGACGAGCACCAGGTGTTCGCGGTCGAGCAGCCGCCCTCGCCCGACGGCCCTGCGCTCCTCGTCTCGTCGGTGCTCCCGGTGGTCCCGCCGCAGTCGAAGCCTCCCGGGACGAAGGCGGCCCCCGTCGCCCGTCCCGGCCGCGTGCACCCCCTGTACCGGCGGCCCGGCGGCCTCGAACCGAACCTGGCACCGGGCCTGTTGGACCTTCTGGCCGAACGCCTCGGCCACTCCCCCGCCCCGCCGGACGTCCTCGCCTGGACGGTCGCGGTCGCCGGCCGGGGGCCGCGCGGGGTGACCGTCCCGCTCACGGCCGATCCCGAACTATGGTCGCTCGGTACGGAGTCGGGTCACCGCATGCTGTGGCTGATGCGCCGCGACGGCGAGCGCCCCAAGCTCCCCGGGGGCCGCCGCCCGTACGTACGGGCCCCGCTGCCGCCCTTCCCCGTCGAACCGCGCTACGACCGCGAGGAGGAGACCCTCCACCTCGACGAGGGCCGTATCTCCCCCGTCCCGCCCGCGGCCTGGGACTTCGAGGTCGGCGGCGTCCGCGTCCTGGACCAGTGGTTCGGCAGCAGGATCACCCGCCCCGAGCCCGGCACGCTGGAGGCCGTCCGCCCCACGACCTGGCCCCAGCCCTGGACCACGGACCTCCTGGAACTGGTGACGGTCCTGACCCTGCTGAGCGAACTGCGTTCACAGCGAGCGGAGTTGCCGCTCGGGGCGAACCCCATCACCACAACGGACCTCCACCAGGCGGGCGTCCTCCCACCCCCCACCACCACCCGACACCCAGCCTCGGTCCTGACCCACGAGGAGGAGGGCCCGGAGGGCCAGTTCACCCTGCTGTAACCCCCAGCCGTTCAGGGGGCGCAGCCCCAAGGGGCGCGGGGAACGGCGCAGTCTTTTGTCTTTCAGGGGCGCGGGGAACTGCGCGACCAGCCACGACGCACCCGCAGCTACAAAACAACCCTCCAGGGCCCCCTTCAGCGAGACGGGTCAAACCCGTCGAGCACCCGTTCCAACGCCCGCCGAAACACCGCCCCCAGATCAATCGGCCCCGAGTCCTCCGCGAACGCCGCAGCCATCCGCGGATAGACCCCACTGGCCACCTGACCCCCCAGATACGCCCCCCGCACCGCGTTCTCCCGCTCCTCGGACCACGGCAGCGCGCGCGCCCGCTCGGCGGTGGCCAGCTCGTTGCCGACGTACGTCGTCACCACGCCGTTGACCATCGCGACCAGCTCGAACTTCGTCCCGTACGTGCCGTCGAAGGAGTCGAGGCAGGCCAGGCAGTGCTCCAGATACCGCAGGGCGTTCGGGCTGAAGCCGTAGACCGGTGACATCAGGGCCGGCAGCCAGGGATGCCGGTGCATCAGCGCCCGCGCCTGGTACGCGACCCGGAGCATGTCGGCCCGCCAGTCCCCCGCCGGCTCCCACAACTCGTGCTCGGCGCTGACGGCGTCGACCATCAGCTCGTACAGGTCCTCCTTGCGCGGCACGTAGTTGTAGAGCGACATCGTCCCGCAGCCCAGTTCGGCCGCCACGTGCCGCATCGACACGGCGTCGAGGCCCTGCGCGTCCGCGATCCGCACGGCCGCGGCCGCGATGTCGGCCCGCGTGAACGCGGGCCTCGGTCCCCGCCCCGTGCGCTCGGGTCGGGCCCAGATCACTTCGGGTACGTCGGCACGTCCTGCCATCGGTGTCGCCAGCCCTGCCATCGGTGGATCCTGTCGCCACCATCCTAGTTACGTACAGCGTACGTAGTGCGCTATGGTCAAGCCATGACTACTACGTACGGCGTACTTAGTGAGGGTCTGGAGAAGCGCTTCGGGGACGTCCATGCCCTGCGCGGGCTGGATCTCGCGGTGGCGGAGGGCACGGTCTGCGGGCTGCTCGGCCCCAACGGCGCGGGCAAGACCACGGCGGTACGGCTGCTCACCACCCTGCTGCGGCCCGACGCCGGGTCCGCCCGGATCGCGGGGCACGATCTCGTACGGGAGCCGGCCGCCGTGCGCCGCTCGATCGCCGTGACCGGGCAAGGCGCCTCGGTGGACGGCGACCTCACGGGCCGGGAGAACCTGCGGCTGTTCGCGAGACTGCGCCGCCTCCCGAAGGCCGCCGCCCGTGCCGACGAACTGCTCGAACGCTTCGAGCTGACCGACGCGGCGGACCGGGCCGCGTCCACCTACTCGGGCGGTATGCGGCGCCGCCTCGACCTGGCCGCCTGCCTCCTCACCCGGCCCGCCGTCCTCTTCCTCGACGAGCCGACGACGGGCCTCGACCCGCACAGCCGCAACCAGATCTGGGAGGCCGTGCGCGCCCTGCGGTCCGAAGGGACGACCGTCCTGCTCACCACGCAGTACCTGGAGGAGGCGGACCAACTCGCCGACGACATCGTGCTGGTGGACCGGGGCCGGGCCGCCCACTCCGGGACGCCCGCCGAACTCAAGGCGCTCATCGGCTCGTACGCGGAGACGGTCGTCGCCCACGCGGACGCCATGGCGGGCGCGGCGGCCGTGCTGGACCGGCTGACCGGCTCCGCGCCGGCCTTCGACCAGGAGCGGCACGCCGTCGGCGCGGTCACCACCGACCCGACGCTCACGCTCCCCCGGCTGGTACGCGAACTCGACGCCGCCGGGGTGCCGTTGCTCGACGTGAGCCTGCGCGCGCCGACCCTCGACGACGTCTTCCTCCGCCTGACCGACGACCGGACCGACCAGAAGGAGCTCGTGACATGAGCGCACCCACACCTGCACCCACACCTGCAGCCGTCTCCGCCCTGGCCCACGACGGAACCGCGATGCTGGGCCGCCAGCTGCGCCGCATCCGGCACAACCCCGGCCTGCTGATCCTCACCCAGACCATGCCGGTCACGATGCTGCTGTTCTTCGGGTACGTCTTCGGCAGCGCGCTGGCCATGCCCGGCGAGGAGTACCGGGCCTTCCTCGTGCCGGGGCTGCTGGTCGCGACGGCGGCCAACGGCATCATGACGGGCATGTTCCAGGCGGCCCAGGACTCGCACCGGGGCGTCACGGACCGCCTCCGTACGCTGCCGATGAGCAGAGCCGCCGTACCGCTCGGGCAGGCCGCCGCCGACCTCGTCGTCACCGCGGCGGGCACGGTGCCGTTCCTGCTCGTGGGACTCGCGGTGGGCTGGCGGATCGAGGGCTCCGCGCTCGAAGCGGTGGCCGCCGTGGGGCTGCTGCTGCTCTTCCGGTTCGCGACCACGTGGATCGGCATCCTGCTGGGGCTCGTCTCACGCAGCGAGGAGGCGGCCGGGCAACTCGGGGGCGCGACCTTCGTCCTGCCGCTGCTGTCGAACGCGTACATCCCGACGGACAACCTGCCGGGCTGGCTGCGCACGCTCGCCGAATGGAACCCGATCAGCGCGGTCACCACGGCCCTGCGGGACCTGTTCGGCAACGCACCGGTACCACCCGACGGCGCCTGGCCGGTATCCCACCCCATCGCGGGCTCACTGGCCTGGTGCGCGCTCCTCATCACCATCTTCATGCCACTCGCGATACACCGATACACAACAGGCGAACGCTGACCCCCACCCCGCCCCTCGCCCCATCCGCCGGGGCACACCCCCGCCCCAAAGGGGCGCGAGGAACTGCGCGGCCCACCCCCACACACCCGCAGCCAACCAACCCACCCACCGTCCCCACCCCTCCCCCGGGGCGCAACCCCGCCTCGAAGGGGCGCGGGGAACTGCGCGACCAGCCCCCACGGACCCGCAGCCAAACAACCGGCCGCCGCCCCACCCCTCGGCACATGCATGACAAAGCCGCCGCCCACAGGCCATGATCCCCGCATGGAGTCGCAGCCCCTGCCCCTGGAGGGCATCACCGTCGTCGCCGTCGAGCAGGCCGTCGCCGCGCCCTTCGCCACCCGGCAGCTCGCCGACCTGGGGGCACGGGTGATCAAGGTCGAGCGCCCGGACGGCGGCGACTTCGCGCGCGGCTACGACACCGCCGCGAACGGACTCGCCTCGCACTTCGTGTGGTGCAACCGCGGCAAGGAGTCCGTCGCCCTCGATCTGAAGGACCCGCGCGGACTCGACGTGGTGCGCCGCCTGATCGCCGGCGCCGACGTCTTCGTACAGAACCTCGCGCAGGGCGCCGCCACGCGGCTCGGCCTCGACGCGGCGACCCTGTGCGCCGCGCACCCGCGGCTGATCGCCGTGGACATCTCGGGGTACGGGCCTTCGGGTCCCTACGCCGGCAAGCGGGCGTACGACATGCTCGTGCAGTGCGAGGCGGGTCTGGTGTCCGTGACCGGGACGGCCGGGCAGCCGGTCAAGGCGGGCATTCCGGCGGCCGACATCGCGGCGGCGATGTACGCGTTCTCGGGGGTCCTCGCGGCGCTGGTGCGGCGCGGGACGACCGGGCGCGGCGGGCCGGTGGAGGTGGCGATGCTGGACGCGCTGGCCGAGTGGATGGGGCATCCGCTGCACCATGCGATGCACGGAGGAACTCCCCCGGCGCGCACGGGGCTCGCGCACGCCGTCATCGCCCCGTACGACGGCTATCCGACGGGTGACGGCGGTCGGGTGCTGTTGTCGGTGCAGAACGACCGTGAGTGGTGCCGCCTCGCCGAACAGGTGCTGGAGCGGCCGGAGCTGGCCCACGATCCGGCGTACGCGACGAACGCGGCCCGGGTCGAGCACCGGGACCGTACCGACGGTCTGGTCACCGCAGCGCTCGCGGGGCTGACCGCGGAGGAGGCGGTGGCGCGGCTTGAGGCGGCCGGGATCGCCTGCGCGCTGCTGAGGGACGTGACGGAAGTGGCGGAGCATCCGCAGCTGGCGGCCAGGGACCGGTGGCGGGACGTCGGCTCGCCGGTCGGGCCGCTACGGGCTCTGCTGCCGCCGATCACGCTGCCGGGCGGGGACGCGGCGAGAATGGGGCCCGTACCCGCACTCGGGGAACACACCGAGGCGGTGCTGCGTGCCGTGGGGATGACGGACGATGAGATCGCAGCACTGCGCCGGGACGGTGTGTCCGCCTGAGCGCGGGTCGGGGTTCTGCTGGTCCTGCTGGTACTGCCGATGCCGCTGGTCCTGCTCGGTTCGGCCGCCTCTCAGCGACCGGGGTCGCCTGTCAGCGGCCGCCGAACAGGGAACGGCGCAGCCGGCGCAGTGGCGCGAAGAGCGAGACCCGCCTCACGCGCGCACTCCTGCCGGTGCGGTCGTGCGCGGTGTCACGTGCGGTCAGTTCGCGCATCAGAGACGTCGCCTCGGCCGCCTCGCGCTGAGGGATGGCAGGGCCACCCATCACCGAAAGATGGCGGTCGAGGCGCGAACTGGTCGCGCTGCTCCCACACGTGATCGCAGGGACTCGCGCCCTGCCACGCACTGTTATCTGTTCCATGTCACTCCCCACCCATACGAGGGCACCCGGCCCGGGCAGGTTAACCCTATCGCTCCCTCATCACACTCGTGTATCCCGGGCACGGGATTCACCTACCCGCAAAGGGGGTTGACGATTACTCTCCGAATCCGAGCGATTTCAGGGCGAGTTGGACAACCGGTGCGGTGGTGGGCTGCGGAGAGCCGCCGGACGGCTCGACGGTGACAGCGAGTGAGGTCGCGTCCGTATTCAGTCCGGTGGCAATCAAGGGCGTGTCGCCGTCGAGGAGCCCCAGGGAGCGCGGTTTCTCCTCCGGTCGCATGAGCCACAGCTGGTGGACCCCTTCGTTCGAAGGGGTACCGAGTCCGGCCGCGGTGACGACGGCGGTCTTCTGGGAGGCGGACGCGACGACACCGATACCCCGGCCGTTCGTGTCACGTCCGGCGGCGGCCCGTGCGTCCGGCGCCCCGAGAACGTGGGCGATCTCACGTGCCTGCGCCTGCTGTTCGGCCAGCCGGTCCTGTGTCCGGGACGCCTGCATGCCGAAGAGCGCGGCGACGACGAGGGCGGCGGCGGCCGTCGTGGAGGCGAGCGGGACGAGGAAGACCGAGAAGGGTGAGCGGCGGGCGCGGGAGGGCGGCCGTTCCGCGCGTGCGCGGGGCTGGGGTTCTGCGGAGGCCGACTCCTGAGGGGTCGTCCGGATGGCCGTCAGGACCCGGTCGCGCATCGCGGCGGGGGCCGGGGCTGCCGTGGACCAGGCGAGGCGCACGGCGTCCTCGCGCAGGGCGCGCACTTCGGCGGCGCAGCTGTCGCAGCGCTTCAGGTGCTTCTCGAATCGCTTGTGCTCATGGGGTTCCAGGGCGTCGAGGGCGTACGGGGCGGCCAGCGAGTGCAGATCACCGCGGCGGAAGAGGGTGCTCATGCGACACCTCCGAGGCAGTCGCGCAGCCGCGTGAGTCCGTCGCGCATGCGGGTCTTGACCGTGCCGAGCGGCAGGGAGAGCCGTTCGGCGACCTCACGGTAGGTGTAGCCGTCGTAGTAGGCCAGGGTGACGGACTGTCGTTGCAGGGCGGTGAGCCGGTCCAGGCAGCGGCGTACCCACTCCCGTTCGAGGCCGGCCTCGACCTCCTCGGCGACGTGGTCGAAGGCGGGGCCGTTCGCCCGCCGGGCCATGCGCAGTTCGCGTTCCGTGGCGGAGCGGGCGCTGCGGACCCGGTCGACGGCCCTGCGGTGCGCGAGGGTCAGGACCCAGGCGAGCGCGGTGCCGCGGCCGGGGTCGTAGCGCGCGGCGGAGCGCCAGAGTTCGAGAAGCACCTCCTGCGCCACCTCCTCGGACTGGGCCGGATCGCGCACCACCCTGCGCACCAGCCCGAAGACCGGCCCGGACACCAGGGCGTACAGATCCTCGAAGGCCTTCTGGTCGCCTCCGGCCACGAGCACCAGAAGTTCGTCCGCCTCCACCCGTTTCCCCCTTCGCCGGTCTGAACGGCTCGTCCCGTCCTCACGTATTCGGCGCAGGAACGCCGTCGGATGGGGTTACGGATCAGCCGCTCGAAAACGCGGGTGAATTTCGAACCAATCCTTATTCCCCCCGGCTCCGAATGGCGTGCATCAGGCATCACCCACCGACGCGGTACGAGCGTGGGGGCGGACCGGTCGACAGGTCCCTCCCGCCACATCACCGCCGGAACACAGCTTTGGGACAGAGGACGGACGGCATGACACCTTTCACCAGTGGGTTCGTGGGACGCAGGAGCCTCGCGACCCTTGTCTGCGGTGCGCTGGCCACCGGCGGGCTCGCGGCCGTCGGCGTGACCGCGCTCGAACCGGGGGCGGCCAGCGCCTCCAGTCACCGGGAGGCTCCGCTCATCTCGGGGCAGCCGCAGTACGACAACACCGACGTGTACGCGTTCGCGAGCCCCGACAAACCGGATACGACGACCATCGTCGCCAACTGGATCCCGTTCGAGGAGCCGGCCGGCGGACCGAACTTCTTCCCGTTCGCCGAGGACGCCCAGTACGACCTGCACATCGACAACAACGGTGACGCGCAGGGCGAACTGGTCTTCCGCTACACGTTCGAGACGCACGTCAAGAACGACAAGACCTTCCTGTACAACACCGGCCCGGTCGAGAGCCTCGACGACCCGGACCTCAACATCACGCAGACGTACGACATAGACCTGCTGCAGCTCAAGGACCAGCACCTGGTCAAGAAGACGAAGTACGCGGACGACGTGGCGGTCGCGCCGTCGAACGTCGGCAAGGCGTCCATGCCGGACTACGCCAAGCTCCGTTCCGAGGCCGTGCACGAACTGCCGGGCGGGGCGACGACGTTCGCCGGCCAGGCGGACGACCCGTTCTTCCTCGACCTGCGCGTCTTCGACCTGCTGTACGGCGGGAACCTGTCCGAGGTCGGCAACGACACCCTCAAGGGCTACAACGTCAACTCCGTCGCCCTCCAGCTCCCGAACGACGTGATCCAGGAGTCGGCCGACCAGCCGATCGTGGGCATCTGGTCGACGACGCAGCGCAAGAACGCGAGCGGCCACTACCGCCAGGTCTCGCGCCTGGGCATGCCGCTGGTGAACGAGGTCGTCAACCCGATCAAGGACAAGGACAAGTTCAACGCGTCCGCGCCCTGGAACGACGGTGACTTCCTGAAGAACGTCACCGAGCCCGAGCTGCCGAAGCTCATCGAGGCGATCTACAAGATCGAGGCGCCCGACGAGCCCCGCAACGACCTGGTCGACGTGTTCCTGAAGGGCGTCGAGGGCCTCAACCAGCCGCCGCACGTGCGTCCTTCGGAGATGCTGCGCCTCAACACCTCCATCAAGCCGGCCACCGAGGAGAAGCGTCTCGGTGTGCTGGACGGCGACAACGCGGGCTTCCCGAACGGCCGCCGGCTCGGCGACGACGTGCTGGACATCGCACTGCAGGTCGTCGAGGGCGAACTGGTCGGCTCCAAGAACGACCTCGGTGACGCCGTCGACAAGAACGACGTGAAGTTCGAGAAGACGTTCCCGTACGTCGGTCAGCCGACCTCGGGTTCGCGCGGGCCGCTGGCCAAGGGCACGACCGGCACCAACGACGTCCGCAACCAGCTCGGTGACGCACTGCAGCCCGCCGGTACGACCGGCACGGGCGGTATGGACGACACCACGCTGATCGCCGTCTCGGCGGCCTCGGGCGCGGCCGGGTTCCTGCTCGTCGGCACGGGTCTGCTCTGGTGGCGCAGCCGCCGCCGGTCGTACTGACCCGCGGCCTGCCGGCATCCCTGACTGGCGCGGTCCGTGCGTAACCGTCCCCCACGGCGCACGGGCCGCGCCACCCACCCCGGCGAACGCATCCATCACGTGAACCACCTTTTCCAGCACAGCGATTGAGGAGAGCGCAATGTCCCCGCGTAGCAACGACGACGCGCAGGAGAGGGACCTCGTCGACGAGGCCGCCGACCCGGCCGGGACGGCAGAGACAGCGGCCGACCCGACCGGGGCGGCCACGACGGCCGAGACGGCAGGGGCGGCCGAAACGGCAGGGACCGACCGGCCCGCGCCCGGGGAGCGCCGCGGGTCCGGGCGGTCACGGGTGCTGCAGCTCGCGGCCTGCGCCGTCGCTCTCGCCGTCGCGATGACCGCGGGGGCCGTGGTGCTGGGCAACAGGGACGGCGACGGCACGAGCACGGTGTCGTCCGCGCCCGGCCTCGATCCCGAACTGCTGGCGGGCGGCAGCCTGGCCTCGGGCATCTCCGCACTGCAGTCCCATCTCAAGGCGCAGCCCAAGGACTCGGGCGGCTGGGCCACGCTGGGCATGGCCTATGTCGAGCAGGCCCGCACCAACGGCGACCCGTCCCGCTATCCGCAGGCGCAGCGCGCGCTGGAGCGGTCGCTGAAGCTGAGCCCCGACAACGATCCGGCGCTGGCGGGCCGGGCGGCGCTCGCCGCGGCCCGGCACGAGTTCCCCGAGGCGCTGGCCTTCTCGGAGAAGGCACTGGACGAGAACGCCTTCAACGAGCGCGCGCTGTCGGTCCGTATCGACGCCCTGGTCGAGCTGGGCCGCTACAAGGAGGCGGCGAAGGCCGCCGACGAGGCCGACTCCCGCCGTCCGGGCGTCCCGGTCTTCGCCCGGTACGCCTATGTGCGTGAACTGCGCGGCGACATCGGGACGGCACGCCGCGTCCTGAAGCAGGCGCTGGCCGGTGCCACCGCGCCCGGGGACATCGCGTACGTGGCGGGTTCGCTGGGCCAGCTCTCCTGGCGCGAGGGCGACTACGACGTGGCGCTGACGTACTACGAGCGGGCGCTGCGGGCCGACAAGACCTATCTGCCGGCGCTGGAGGGCCGCGCCCGCGCGCAGGCCGCGAACGGCGACCGGGCGGCCGCGATCCGCGGGATGGAGGAGGTCGTGGCGCGCTTTCCGCTACCGGGACCGCTGGTCGTGCTCGGCGAGCTGTACGAGGCACGCGACGACGAGGGCGACCCGGCGAAGGCCCGCGACCAGTACGCGCTGGTCGACGCCTGGACCTCGCTGGCCCGCGCCAACGGCGTCAACGCCGATCTGGACACCGCCCTCGCGGCGGCGGACCACGGCGACCGCAAGGCCGCCCTGCGCGCCGCCCGCGCGGAGTGGGAGCGCCGGCACACCGTGCACACCGCGGACGCGCTCGCGTGGGCCCTGCACGTCAACGACCGTGACGACGAGGCCCTGGCCTACGCCCGGCGGGCCACGGCGACCGGCTACCGCGACGCCACGTTCCTCTACCACCGCGGCGTGATCGAACGCGCCACGGGCCACGACAAGGAGGCCCGCGGCAGCCTGTCGTCGGCGCTCGAACTCAACCCGGGCTTCTCGCCGGTGGGCGCGAGGCAGGCCAAGAAGGCACTGACCGCCCTGGACGGTGCCCGGTGAGCGCCGCCGTACCGCGCGGGCTCCGCTCCCGCCTCACCCGCAACCGCGGGTCGTCCCTGCGCCGCCGCGCGTACGGGTCCTGCGCGGCCGTGCTCATGGCCGCCTGCGCGCTGGTGCTGATCCCCTCCGGGACGGCCTCGGCGCATCCGCTGGGGAACTTCACCGTGAACCGGTACGACGGTCTCGTCGTCGCGCCCGGAAAGCTGCGGGTCCTGCATGTGGAGGACCTCGCGGAGATCCCGGCGACCCAGGCGCAGCCCGCCATCGACAAGGCGGGCATGGGGAGTTGGGCCCGGGAGCGGTGCGAGGCGGCGGCCGGGAAGAGCCGGGTGACCGTGGGTGGGAAGCCCGTCGCGCTTGCCGTCGGCGAGAGCCGTGCCCGGGTGCGGCCCGGACAGGCCGGCCTCAAGACGCTGCGGGTGGAGTGCCGTTGGACGGCTCCGCTGCCCGAGGGGAACCTGGCGGTGCGCTTCCACGCCTCCGTGGACGACGGACCGGGCTGGCGCGAGGTCACCGCGCGCGGAGACCGGATGACGCTCGCCTCCTCCGACGTACCCGAGAAGTCCGTCTCGGGCGAACTGACCAAGTACCCGGCGGAGTTGCTGTCGTCGCCCGCCGACACGGCGTCCGCCTCCCTGCGCGTGCGCCCCGGTGGTCCCGCGCTCGTCGAGGAGGACACCGACGCGCCCGCCTCGTCCGTGCTGCCGCGCGGCGCCGACCGTTTCACGCGGGCGCTGGACGACTTGGTCTCCCGCCAGGACCTGACCTTCGGTTTCGCCCTGCTGGCCCTGGCGCTCGCGGTCCTCCTCGGCGCGCTGCACGCGCTCGCGCCGGGGCACGGCAAGACGCTGATGGCCGCGACGGCCGCGGCCCGCGGCGGCCGGGCGGGTATGCGCGACGTCCTGCCCCTGGCGGCGTCGGTGACCATCACCCACACTCTCGGCGTCGCGGCGCTGGGCCTCCTGGTCACCGCCGGCTCGGCGGCGGCGCCCTCCGTGGTGACCTGGCTGGGCGTGGCGAGCGGCGCCCTCGTGATGGCGGCCGGCCTCACCCTCGTACGACGGGCCTGGCGGAACCGAGCCCCTGCCCACACGCACGCTCCGGCACACGAGCACACACACGAAGGCGGGCACGCGCACACGCACGAGGCTGGGCACGCGCACGAGCACGGTCAGGGGCATGAGCACGGTACCGGGCACACCCACCAGCACGACAACGCCCTGGCCGGCGTCCACGAGCGTCGGCCCGTACTCGCGCACTCCCACGCCGGCGGTGCGGCCCGGACCTCGGGGCACGGCACCGCCGCCGCCCTCCTGGAACCGCCCCCGCACAGCCGTTCCGAGAAGGACGGCCACTCCCACGACCACGGTGACGGCCGTTCCCGCACCCACACCCACACCCATGGCGGCTTCACCCACAGCCACGAGATCGCGCCGACCCTGCGCGGCACGATCCTGCTCGGCTTCGCCGGCGGGCTGGTGCCGAGTCCGTCGGCCGTCGTCGTCCTGGTGGGCGCCGCCGCCCTCGGCAAGGCCTGGTTCGGGCTGCTGCTCGTCCTCGCGTTCGGCGTCGGACTCGCCCTGACCCTCACGGCGGCCGGGGTCGCCGTGGTCAAGCTGGGCAGTGGGGTGAGCCACGTGCTGGCGACCCGCTCACGCTGGGCCGACGGGCCGGTGGTCGCGCTGGTACGCAGGACCGTGCCCCTGGGGTCCGCGTTCGTCGTCGTGGCCCTCGGGGTCGGACTGGTGCTCAAGGGGGCGGCAACCGCACTCGGTTGAGCTACTTTTGTTCAGAATCGTGCGGATGCGAATGGGGGACGCCCGTGTCCGAAGAGCCGGGCAGTGAACGTGTGATCGCGGGCCGCTACCGTCTTCTCTCGCCGCTGGGCGAGGGCGGGATGGGGACGGTGTGGCGGGCCCGCGACGAGGTGCTGCACCGCGAGGTCGCCGTCAAGGAGGTACGGGCCCCGGGCGGGCTGCCGGGCCCCGACGTCGAGCGGATGTACGCCCGACTGGAGCGGGAGGCGTGGGCCGCGGCCCGGGTCTCGAACCGCAATGTGGTGACGGTCTACGACGTGGCGACGGAGGACGGCCGCCCGTGGATCGTGATGGAGCTGATCCGGGGGATCGCGCTGTCCGACGCGCTGGACGCCGAGGGCCCGATGCCTCCTCAGCGCGCCGCCCACATCGGCGCGGAGGTGCTCTCCGCGCTGCGGGCCGCGCACGAGGCGGGGGTCCTGCACCGGGACGTGAAGCCCGGCAACGTCCTGCTGTCGAACGACGGGCGGGTCGTGCTCACCGACTTCGGCATCGCCACGGTCGAGGGCAGTTCGGCGCTCACGATGACCGGTGAGGTGATCGGCTCGCCCGAGTTCCTCGCCCCTGAGCGGGCGCTGGGGCGTACGCCGGGGCCCGAGTCGGATCTGTGGTCGCTCGGTGTGCTTCTGTACGCGGCCGTCGAGGGGAACTCCCCGTTCCGTCAGAACACCCCGCTCAGCACCCTGCGCGCGGTCGTCGACGAGGAGTTGCCGCCGCCGCTGCGGGCGGGTCCGCTCGCCCCGGTCATCGAGGGGCTGCTGCGCAAGGACCCGGCGGAGCGCATGTCGGCCGAGGACGCCGAGCGGGATCTGCGGCTCGTCTCGGGCGGCGGAACGCCCCGTACGGGCACCCTCCCCTACGCGCCGACGGTCGCCACGTTCCCGCAGCCGGACCAGCGGGACGCGACCCGGCCGTCCCCGGTGCCGGCGTACTCACCCGCCGCACCCGGCCCGCCCAACCCGACCGCCACGACGACGACCGCCCAACCCGACCGTCCACGGCGCGCCGTGATCGTGATGATCGCGGGCCTGGCCGCGCTCGCCCTGGCCATCGCGGGCCTCAGTTACGCGCTGATCAACCGCGACAACGGGGGCGACGGGGGGAACGGGGCCAAGAGCTCGAACGGCGGGACCACGAGCGGCGGCTCGACCGGCGGGAACGACAGCGGCGCGAGCAACGGGAGCGACGGGGGCGGCACCGACGGCGGCTCGACGACGGAGAACTCCGGTACGAGCGGGTCGGACGGCGGCTCGACCACGAGCGGCGGGGCCACGACGCCCGCGCCCACCCAGTCCGTGAAGGTGACGGTCTCGGGCTCGCACACCGACTACACCGGTGCCTGCCCGCCGCCCGAGGCGGGGGCTCCGACCTTCACGGCGACGTTCACCGTGGGCGTCGTACCGGTCGATGTGCAGTACCGCTGGGTGACGGAGACCGGCGAGGTGTCCGACCCCGGCTGGAAGACGCTCTCGTTCCCGCAGGGCGGCGGGAAGAGCAAACAGAACACGGTCGTCCTGACGACGTACGACACGTCGGGGACGCTCACGAACAAGATCGGTGTGGAGGTCCGCAGCCCGCAGCAGACGAAGTCGAACCAGGTGCCCTTCTCGGTCACCTGCGAGACGGAGGCCCCGACGGGCGGGACCTCCGGCTCCGGTTCTCCCCAGGCACTGGCCCCGGACGGGGCGCTCAGGTCCTGGGGGTGAGCAGGCCGCGGGGCGGATCGGGCCCGCGGAATCGGTCAGGTGGCGGAATCGGTCAGGCGGCGGCGGTGAAGACGGGCAGGTAGCCGCCCGACTGGCCGGCGGCGGTCGGGTGGTAGGACTCGCCGATGTTCAGCCAGTTGACACTGTGGAGCCAGGCGCTGCCGGAGCAGATCTCGTGGTTGGTGAAGGTGGGGCGTACGTCGCCGAACGTGAAGCCGTGGTCGGCGGCGCGCTTGGCGATGGCGCTGTCCAGGTAGTCGGCGGCGCTGTTGATGGCGGCCCGTTCCGTCTCGGAGAGACCGGCCAGGCAGCTGCCGCTCAGCTTGTAGAAGCGGGGGTAGCCCAGGACGACCACCTGGGCCGCCGGGGCCTTGGCGCTGATCGCCGAGTAGACCGAGTCGAGCTTGCCGGGGAGGGTCGAGTCGACGTACGCCTTCGCCGTGTTGACGCGGGCGACGCAGGCGCTGTCGGACTGCAGGACGCAGGTCGTCATGACGTCGGCGAACCCGGCGTCGTTGCCGCCGACGGAGATCGAGACGAGGCCGGTGCCGGAGTTGAGCGGGCTCAGCTGGTTCGCCAGAACATCACCCGTACGAGCGCCCGAGCAAGCGGTGAAGTCGAAGGACGAGGGTGAATGCGCGGCCGCCCAGAGGTAGGGGTAGGCCTTCGTGCTGCGCTTGCAGTCGCCGCTGGAGCTGATGTAGCTGCCCGCGCCGACGCCGGAGGAGTAGGAGTCGCCGAGGGCCACATAGCCCGTGGCGGCGGCTTGTTGGGACGCCTGGGCCGTCGCTGCCCCGGTGAGGGCGAAAGCGGCGGCGAGGAGAAGTGAGGTCACGTATGCCGTAAGTCGGGAACGTCTCATGGAACCTCCCTTTAGCAGGATCTCTGCCGTGACTTTGGTACCAGCCACGCGTGTCGCCAGGAAGCGTTCATGCCAAGACTTTTCCGGTCAGGCAGGTAGTTCTTCCGGGCGTTCACCACACGTTCGATTGCGTGCTCATGACAGACATGTGACATACCCTCAACTCCCTTGAGCTACGCCCGTAGACCGATCACGCTGATGTCTCGGCCAGTAGCGGAACGCGACGCTCCTGGCTGTGCGCGCCATCACGTGCGCACCCCCCACAGACGCGCGCCCCAACCCAGGCGCGCGCCGCCTATGAGGAGGAATCCCTCGTAATGGCACAGCTGCGTAGCAAGAAGATCCGGATCGCCGCGGCGACCTCCGTGGTGACCGCCGCCCTGCTCGGCGCCGTCACCGCCCTCCCCGCCCAGGCCGCGCCGGCCGAGGGCCGGGTCCTGGCGGCCGACTCCCCCACCGCCGTCAAGGACAGCTACATCGTCACGCTCAAGAAGGGCGCCGGCTTCAAGGCCTCGTCGGCCCAGGGCAAGAGCCTCATCAAGGGGTACGGCGGCACCGTCGCGAAGACGTTCGGCGCCGCGCTCAACGGCTACTCGGCCAACCTCTCCGCGGCCGAGGCCCGCAGACTCGCCGCCGACCCGTCGGTGGCCGCGGTCGAGCAGAACCAGACCGTGCGGGCGAGCGACACCACCCAGTCCAACGCGCCCTGGGGTCTCGACCGCTCCGACCAGGCGTCACTGCCGCTCTCCGGCACGTACACCTACCCGGACTCGGCGGGCAGCGGGGTGACCGCGTACGTCATCGACACCGGCGTACGCATCACGCACGCGCAGATCAGCGGGCGGGCCAGCTACGGCTACGACGCCGTGGACGGCGACACCGTCGCCTCCGACGGCAACGGTCACGGCACGCATGTCGCCACGACCATCGCCGGCTCGACCTACGGCATCGCCAAGAAGGCGAACATCGTGGCGGTCCGCGTGCTCGACAACGCCGGGTCCGGTACCACCGCGGGTGTCATCGCCGGCATCAACTGGGTGACCGCGAACCACAGCGGCCCCTCGGTGGCCAACCTGTCGCTCGGCGGGGGCGCGTCCTCCACGCTGGACGCGGCGGTCTCCAACTCCATCGCGAGCGGGGTGACCTACGCGGTGGCGGCGGGCAACAGCAGCGCCAACGCCTCGTCGTACTCGCCGGCGCGGGTCGCCGCGGCGATCACCGTCGGCGCGACCACCAGCACGGACGCGAAGGCCAGCTACTCGAACTACGGTTCGGTGCTGGACATCTTCGCTCCCGGGTCGTCGATCACGGCGGGCTGGAACACGAGCGACACGGCTACGAACACGATCTCGGGTACGTCGATGGCCACGCCGCATGTCGCGGGCGCGGCGGCGGTGTACCTGGCCGGTCACACCTCGGCGACTCCCGCCCAGGTCGCCACGGCCCTGGTGAACGGCGCCACCACCGGCAAGGTCACGTCCCCGGGCACGGGCTCCCCCAACCGCCTCCTGAAGATAGTCCCGTAGCCCGTCCGCAGACAAAAGACTGCGCAGTTCCCCGCGCCCCTAAAAAGACGGGGCCACCCGCCCGCCCCCACGCGCGCCCCGGTGGGGGCGGGCCGCGCAGTTCCCCGCGCCCCTGAAG
>NZ_JBHXTO010000063.1:0-49711 GCF_042677425.1 Streptomyces sp. NPDC127119
GGCCGGGGGGGGGCGGATGTGGCGCCGCCCCTCATATTAAACGTTTTCGGCGCCGCGGCGGCCGGGGGCGCCCCGTATTACATCGACGCGGCGACCCGGGCCGACAAGGACTAGCGGTAGCCCGTCACGTCCGCCGGCTTGCCCTGCGACTCCACCTCCAGCAGATAGCGCCACGCGTCGGGCGCCGAGCCGTCGACGTCGGTGAAGCCGTACTCCTGGGCGAGCCCGCCGCTGGACAGCGACTGCCCGTTCCACCGGGCCACGTCCGGGTCGGCGGCCAGGGCGACCAGGGCCCGCCCGACGTACGTGGGCGACTCGGAGATCGCGAAGTGCGGTACGTGCTCGCAGGCGTCCCGCCAGTTCTCCTCGGTGACCTTGAACGCGGTGTCGAGCATCGCCTCGGAGCGCAGCCAGCCCGGGGTGACGCAGACCGCCGTACAGCCGTACTCCTTCAGCTCCTCCCCCAGGTCGTACGCCATCCGGATCGGGGCCGTCTTGGCGAGGTCGTAGAACAGGGGCTTGCGGTAGCGGCGGTTGTACTCCTCGGTGCCGTCCGTGACCTCGACGAGCAGCCCGCCGGGGTTGCGGATGAGCAGGGGCGCCGCGATGTGGCTGGTCACGAGGTGCGACTCGATGCCCAGGCGCATGATCCGCAGCCCCTTGCCGAGATCCATGTCCCACATGTCGGGCTGCTTCTCGGCCGTGAAGTCGAGATGGACGTCACCGCCCCAGATGTCGTTGACGAGGATGTCGAGGCGGCCCTGCTCCCGGTCGATGCGCTCGACCAGCGTGCGTACCTGCTCCGGTTCCAGGTGGTCCGTGGGTACGGCGATCCCCCGGCCCGCGGTACCGGCGGCGCGGGCGGCCTCGTCGACCAGTTCGGCCGTCCCCTCGATCGTCTCGGTGGTCCGGCCGACCTCGCTGACCCGATCACGGGTCGTGCGTCCCGTCACGTACACCGTGGCCCCCGCGCGCCCCAGCTCGACCGCCATGGCCCGGCCGGCACCGCGCGTGGCACCCGCGACCAGCGCGATCCTGCCGTCGAGCGGTCCCGTGTTCTCCTGTAATGCCTGCTCTGCTCTCTCCATGTGCCGAGCATCGCGCCGAATGCCGACACCTGCTGTCGGATTTTCCGGCGGCATGTGCGCGCATAACGATCCGCCTGTCCCCGGGTGCGCGGGCCGGGTCCAGGCCCGATGCTTGTCCCGTGATGGACGAGACGGAGTTCTGGGAGCTGGTGGACGCGACCCGCGAGGCCGCCGAGGGCGACCCCGAGGAGCAGGCCGACCTGCTCGTCGAGCGGCTGCTCCGGCTGGACCCCGAGATGGTCCTCGACTTCGCCCGTCACTTCGAGGCCCGCTACAACCGCGCGTACACCTGGGATCTGTGGGGCGCGGCCTGGATCCTGCTCGACGGGGCCAGCGACGACGCCTTCGACTTCTTCCGCTGCTGGCTGATCGGCCAGGGCCGGGAGACGTACGAGGGTGCCGTGCACGATCCGGACAAACTGGCCGACCTCCTCACGGACTTCGACGACGAGGTCGACGGGGACGCCGAGGAGCTGGGTTACGCGGCGGACGAGGCGTACGAGCAGCTCACCGGCGCGGTCGCCCCCGACCTGGGGATCCCGGCGGCCCCGCCCGAGCCGCTGGGCACCCCGCTCGACCTGGAGAACAACTCACTCCTTGAGGAACGCCTGCCCCGCCTGTGGGACCGCTTCGCGGACTGACGCCCGCGGGGCGCTGTGCGGGGGCGCCGCGTTGGCCCGGTCCAGGGCGGACGCGGTGGCGGCGGAGGGACCCACCACGACCGCGGCCACCACGCAGGCGACGGTCCAGGGGCTGCGCGCGACCCGCCCCCACAGGGACGTACGTCCGGGCTGCTGCTGCTCGCGACCGCTCGTACTCGTGCGACTGTTCATGATCCCCACCTCCGGTCAGTGCGTACCCCGACGCTAGAAGGCGCAGCTCGGCGTGATCCATGCCTCCGCTGTGGCCCACCTGTGAGGCAGGGCTGCACACCGGCGCCCCGAAGAGGCACGCGGCACACCGGCGCCCTGAAGGGGCGCGGGGAACTGCGCGACCAGCCCCCACCGGGCCGCAGCCGAAGCACAACCTTTCCAGCCCGGCCCAGCCCAGCGCTCAGCGCCGCCCCTGCAACCGCGCGGCCTCCTGCCGGATCGAGGGCAGACGGGCCATGAGCGCCGCCCCCGGGCACGCGGTCCAGTACCCGTCGGTGTGCCCGGACACCGCCGTGAACGTGCCCCGCGTACCCGCCCGGTACTTGCTCAGGCTGTTGGTCGACACGAGCCGCACGGAGGCGCGCGGATCGGTGCCCGTGAGCCCCAGCTTCCACGCGGCCACGGCCGCGATCGCGTCGGTCATCGCCTTGGGAACGGGCACGCCCGCGGTGAACGTACCGAGTGCGGCGATGCCCGCCGTGCCCACGTTGAAGCCCTGGGTGTGGGCGCCGACGACGGCCCGCTCGACGCCGCCCGCCCGGCCCTCGTAGACGGTGCCGCAGCGGTCGACGAGGAAGTTGTAGCCGATGTCGTCCCAGTGCCGGACCCCGGCCTGCCCGGTGTACAGGTACTGGATGATGCGGGGCGCGTCGGCGCAGTCGTAGCCGTTGGGCGAGTCGGTGTGATGCACGAAGACGGCCGACACCCGGTCGGCGTACCGGGTCGGCGGCTGGGTGGACGCGGCGTCGCCCAGCCAGCGTTCCCTCGGCACGATGGGCGGTTTCGGGGCCCGGTGCCCGACGGCGGCGCGGGCCGCGACGGCCCGTTCGCCGTCACCCGGCGTCCGGTCGACGCCCACGGCGCAGAGCACCAGCGCGGCGACGGCCGCGAGGCCGGGTACGCAGGCCAGCGCGGCGCGCGCGGGCCGGGGCAGCCGGTCCGGCGCGAGGCGCGGGAGGCGGGGTATGCGGGCCGTGAGCGGGCTCCGGTGGGCGCACATGCGACCCACTCTCCGGGACGCCGGGAGGGTCCGCGATGTGTGGTGTGCCACCCGGTGGAACCAACGCCCCGGTCCGGGACGTTTCTACAGGTCCACGCACGTGTGCCGGCCGGCCGGTCCCCCACGCGCGTACCTGATCACTGGGCCCTCCCGGCGCGTACTAGGGGGCCCAAGAGAAAGGGAGCTCCGTGGACCTGCTCGACATCCTGCTGTTGCTGGTCATTCTCGGCTACGCGGCGTCCGGCTACCGGCGCGGACTGGTCGCGGGCTGTGTCTCGCTGGCCGGCTTCGTGGGCGGTGCCGTCATCGGCGTATGGGTGCTGCCCTGGGTGATGGACCTGGTGGAGGCGGGGACCACGGCCGCGACGGTCACGGCGGTGCTCACCGTGCTGCTGCCCGCCGCGGTGGGCCACGAGCTGGCGGGGCGGCTGGGGCTGAAGCTGCGCCGCGAGCTGGACCAGGGCCCCCTGCGCGTGGTCGACGGGGTGGGCGGCGCCGCGGCGAACACGGTCTCCGTGCTGCTCGTGGCCTGGGTGGCCGCGAGTGTCCTCGGCGCCTCGGCCTCGCCCGTCGTCACGTCCTCGATCCGGGACTCCGCGCTGCTCGGCGCGGTACAGGACACCATGCCGGAGACGACCCCGGCCTGGTTCTCCCGGGCCACCTCGGCACTCACGGAGGCCGGTTTCCCGCAGGTCTTCAACCCCTTCGAGAACGAGCCGACGGCGTCGGTGGCCAAGCCCTCCGGGGACAGCGTCACCGCTGCCGCCACGCGGGCCTCCCAGCGCTCCACGGTGAAGGTCGAGGGCGCCGTCGGCACCCAGGGCCGTGAGGGCAGCGGCTTCGTGTTCGCCCCGGAGCACGTGATGACCAACGCGCACGTGGTGGCGGGCATCGACGACCCGACCGTGCGGGTGGGCGGCACGGGCCGGGCGTACGAGGCGAAGGTCGTCCTCTTCGACCCGCAGAAGGACGTGGCCGTGCTGGACGTGCCGGGGCTCGAGGCACCCGTGCTGTCCTTCGACACGAGTGCGAAGCGCGACGACGCGGCCGTGGTCGCGGGCTACCCGCAGGACGGCGGGCTCGACCTCCAGGCGGCCACCGTCGCGAACAAGATCAACGCCCAGGGCCGGAACATCTACGGCTCCGCCCAGGTCACCCGCGAGATCTACTCGATCCGCTCCACGGTCCGCCCCGGCAACTCCGGCGGCCCCCTGCTGACCACCGACGGCAAGGTCTACGGCGTCGTCTTCGCCCGCTCCACGAGCGACGCCGAGACGGGTTACGTACTGACGGCCGACGAGGTCGCGGACGACGCGGCACGGGCGGCGAAGGCGACGACGCCGGTGGACACGGGGGATCTCGTCACGTCGTGACCGGCGTCCCGAGCGGGTGACCGTGCCGGCCGGGTCGCTGTCCCGCGGGCCGGCCGCGCGGGCCCCGCCGTCGGCCGGTCAGAGCCTGCGGCCCATGAGGACGTCGTCCACGTACTGGCCGGCCAGGCGGAACTCCTCCGGCTGGACGCCCTCGACCGCGAAGCCCTCCGACTCGTACAGCCTGCGTGCGGGCGTGTTGTGGCCCAGGACGCGCAGCGTGATCCGGCGTGCGCCCTGGCGGCGGGCCTCCTCGACGGCGGCGCGGATCAGTGAGCGGCCCACTCCGTTGCCGCGGACCGCGTCGGCGACGGCGAGGCCCTGGATCTGCCGTACGTGCGCGTTGGACGCGAGCGGGGTGGGGAATCCGAGCCGTACGTAGCCGACGAGCCGCCCGCCCAGTTCGGCGACCAGATGGTCGCGGGGCCCGAAGCGGTCGTTGAAGAACGGCTCGTACGGCGGCTGCTCCCGGGGTCTGACGGCGTGCTGGTAGGACCAGACCGCGCGGTCGAGACGGCCCAGCGCCTCTTCGTCCTCGGGCACGGCGGTGCGTACGTACGGCTCCGGCATGGACGTCACTGTAGAACGGGCGCGCCGGGCGCCATCCCCGGCCGTGGGCCCCTCGGCGCGGTGCTCGCCGGGAGACTGACGCAGGATGGGGGCATGGAAGCTTCGCGAATCGCCGTGGCCGGCGCGTCCGGCCTCATCGGTACGGCCCTGGTGCGCTCACTGACCGCCGACGGGCACGAGGTGGTGCGGCTGGTACGCCGTACGCCCCGGTCGGACGACGAGGTCGAGTGGGACCCCGAGCGGAGTTACGTGGACGCCGTGGGCCTCTCCGGCTGCGACGCCGTGGTGAACCTCGCGGGCGCCGGGATCGCCGACCGCCGCTGGTCCGACGCGTACAAGCGGACGATCCGCGACAGCCGGCTCCTCGGCACCGCCACGCTCGCGGAGGCCACCGCCTCCCTCGACCGGCCGCCGAGGGTCTTCCTCAACGGCAGCGCCATGGGCTTCTACGGCGACACCGGCACACGGGCCGTGGACGAGAGCGCGCCGCCCGGGGACGGGTTCCTGCCCTCGCTGTGCGTGGAGTGGGAGGAGGCTGCGGCGCCCGCGCAGGAGGCGGGCGTACGGACCGTCTTCGCCCGCACCGGACTGGTGGTGGCCCCCGAGGGCGGCGCCTGGGGGCGGCTGTTCCCGCTGTTCAAGGCGGGGCTCGGCGGGAAGATGGGCGACGGGCGGCAGTACTGGAGCTATATCGCGCTGCACGACCACGTGGCCGCGCTGCGGTTCCTGATCGATTCCGATTCGCTGTCAGGACCCTTCAACCTGACGGCTCCGGAGCCGCTCACCAACGGCGAGATCACGGCCGCCATGGGGCGCGTCCTGCACCGCCCCACACTGTTCTCGGTGCCCGCGCCCGTCCTGAAGGCAGCGCTCGGCGAGATGGCCCAGGAGGTGCTGGGCAGCCAACGCGTCCTTCCCACCCGGCTGCTGGAGTCGGGCTTCACCTTCGCGTTCCCGGGCATCGAGGAGACCATCAGGGCGGCTCAGAGCTAGGTACGCCCCCAGCGCAGGGGCCCGCTCCCCCAGGCGAGCACGCCGGTCGTACGCCGACCCCATGCGACCGGCGTGCGACCGTGCCCTGTTCATGCGCGAGTTCCTCCGGCCGGTCGCGGCCCTACGCTCGTCCCGAAGTCGGGTATTCCGGATACCCGTTGGGGGCGGGACGCCTCCAAGCAGCCGCGCGACCTCTAGGAGGGGCACGTGCTTGAGCCCGCTTGCCAGGCGGACGTCGTCATCGTGGGGGCCGGGGTCTCGGGACTCTCGGCCGCCCAACGGCTGAACAGCGCAGGTGTGTCGACCGTCGTCCTGGAGGCCGCCCCCCATGTGGGCGGCCGGATGGCGACCGAGAAGATCGACGGTTTCCGTCTGGACCACGTCGGACGGCTCCTCTCCACGTCGTACCCCGAACTGCGCCTGACGCCGGGCCTCGACGCCCTCGTCCTGCGCCCGTTCGCCGCCGGCGTCCTCGTCCACGCCGAGGGCCGTGTGCACCGGGCGGGTGAGCCCGCGAGCGCCGGGGGCGCAAGGGGCGCACTCGACGCGGCGCGCGCCTTTGTGAGCCCCCCTCGCAGGCTCCGGCAACTGCCCCCGGCCAGCGTGCCGCCCATGTCGCGGGCGTACCCCCCGCTCGGAGGCGCACTCGACCAGGCCCGGCTGGCCGCGGCCCTCGGCCGGATCGCGACGGTCCCCGTGGAACGGCTGCTGGCCCGGCCCGAGCGGCCCGCCGGGCAGGCACTCGCGGCCCGCGGCATGCCCGCGCGTACGGTCGAGGGTTTTCTGCGCCCCCTCCTGGCCGCGCTGCTCTGCGACCCGGACCTGACGACGTCCAGCCGGTGCGCCGACCTCGCGCTCCGGGCCTTCGCCTCCGGGCGGCTGTGCCTGCCGGAGGGCGGGGCCGACACCCTGCCGGAGCTGCTCGCCGGGACCCTGCCCCCGGGGACGGTCCGTACCGGGGTGCGGGCCACCTCCGTCTCGACGACGTCCGTGACGACGGCCGAGCACGGTGAACTCCGCTGCCGGGCCGTCCTGGTGGCGACCGGCGCCCGTGCCGCGGCGGAGCTGCTGCCCGGTCTGCGGGTGCCGCCGTGCCACCCCGTGACGGTGGTGCACCACACGGCGGACGAGCCGCCCCTGACGGACGCGGCGCTGCTCCTGGACGCGGACCGGCGCGGGCCCGTGGCCCACACGGCGGTCATCAGCCAGGTCGACCCGTCGCGGGCGCCCGTGGGCCGTGCCCTGATCTCGTCGACGGTGCTGGGCGCACCGCCCGCGGACACGGACCGGGTCGTACGCGCGCATCTGGCGGCCCTCTACGGCACCGCCACGCACCGCTGGGAGCTGCTGGCGGTCCGCCACACGCCCGACGCCGTGCCGGCGATGCCGGCGCCGCACGACCTGCGCCGTCCGGTGCGGCTGCTGGCGGGCCTGTACGTGTGCGGCGACCACCGGGACACGAGCACGGTGCAGGGTGCTCTGCACTCGGGGCGGCGGGTGGCGCGGGCCCTGCTGAAGGAACTGGGCGCCGCGCCCACGGCGGTGGCTGCGGCGCCGTTACCCACCACCACAGCCGCGTAGCCCCTCCGGGGGGTCGTGTTCCGGCTGCGGGTCCGTGGGGGCTGGCCGCGCAGTTCCCCGCGCCCCTAAAGACAACCCCCCTCGCCAAGCCGGAGTGGAGGCCCCGACGCGGGGCGGGACCTCCACTCCCACCAGCGACGAGGGCCCCTTTCAGGGGCGCTTTCAGGGGCGCGGGGAACGGCGCAGTCTTTCGCCTTTCAGGGGGCGCGGGGAACGGCGCGGCCAGCCACGGCCGGCCCGCAGCCGAACCGCGCCCCCGGAACCACGCTCAGCCAAGCGCAGCGACCTTGTCGCGGTACCCCCTCACCGGCGCAGCGTCCCGATACGGTTCCAGCCGCCGCTCGAAGTCCCGCACATACTCCAGCGCCCGAACGGACCGCATCTCGGACGCCTGCGTCGCCGCCTCGGCCCCCAGCTGGCACGCCTGGTCCAGTTCCCCCAGACCGAGCCGCGCGGAAGCCAGCACCACCCGGCAGAAGAGCCGGCTGCGCGCGTACCCGGGCGCGCGCAACTGCAGTGACCGCTCGGCGTGCTGAGCCGCCGCCCGGTACTGCTGCAGATCCCGGTGGCAGTGCCCGAACTCGTCCGCGAGCTGCGCTTCGTCGAAGAACCGTGCCCAGTAAGGGACTTCGTCCCCCGGCCGGGCGATCTCCAGCGCCCGCTCGGCCCGTACGAGCGAGGCCGTGGCCGCCCGCACCTCGCCGAGCACGCCGTGCCCGCGCGCCTCGACCGCGTACAGCAGCGCCTGGACGACGGGCGGCGCGGACGATCCCACGCCCTGCTGGGCGACCCGGGCCAGTTGCACGGCCTCGCGCCCGTGCCCGAGGTAGACGGCCTGCCGGCTCATCGTGACGAGCACGTAGGACCCGTACGCCCGGTCGGCCGCCGCCTGCGAGAGCCGCAGCGCCTGCACGAAGTACCGCTGCGCGAGCCCGTGCGCGGCGATGTCGTACGACGTCCAGCCCGCCAGCCGGGTCAGATCGGCCGCCGCGGCGAACAGCCGGCGCCCCGTCTGCTCGCCGTACGTGCCGCGGAGCATCGGTTCCAGTTCGTGCTCCAGGTACCGCACGAGGGCCTGCCGGGCGTGCCCTCCGCCGTACGCGTTGTCGAGCGAGCGGAAGAGTTCGCCGACCGAGCGCAGGGCCGCGATGTCCCCCGCGGTCACCCGCTGTCCGGGCCCGCGTTCGGTCCCCGCACGCTGCCGGAACGGCGGCCTGACCGGTTCCGGCACGGCCAGGGGCTTGGCGGAAACCGGACGGCCGCCCTGTACGGGGATGCGCGCGGCACCGGGGTCGCCGCGGCTCACCCGGTCGTCGGCCCGGCCGATCAGCCAGTCACGGCTGGGCACGACGAGTCCCGCCGGGGTGAACGCGATCTTGCGCAGCTCGGCATGGCTGCCCGAGTCCTTGCGCCAGAGCCCGCCGACGATGTCGACGGCCTCCTCCGGTGTGGCGGCGAACTCAAGCCCCGCGTAGACGGGTGCGCACGCGTCGAGTCCGAGGTCCTGTGCGCTGAGCCGGCGGCCGAGGCGGCGGGTGAACACCTCGGCGATCAGGGCCGGCGTGGTGCCCCGTGGCTGCTGCCCTCGCAGCCAGCGGGTCACTGATGTCTTGTCGTATCTCAGATCGAGACCGTGTTCGAGGCCGAGCTGGTCCACTCGACGGGCGAGCCCCGCGTTGGAGAACCCCGCTTCTGCGATAAGTGCGGCGAGCTGACGGTTGGGGGTGCGCTGCGCGGGTCGTTCCGTCATCTGCGGTGCGAACTCCTGCCTTCCGGGCTGGGGGCCTGCGCGGGCAGGCCCGGGGCGAGGTCGGCCGCCATGCCTTGAGCAGCCCTTATTTGCCTCGTGAACGGCGCGAATGTAGCGGTCTGTAAGCAACCGATCGCACATTTCGACGTTCATTCATCCGATCGTGTGAGGATTGCCCTCAGCGCTGACGCGCGCCGACCGGACGTACAGTGGCGTGGGGCGTTACAAGCCTTACGGGACCGTCCACCGGCCCCACGAACTCTTGCAAGGGAGGCGCTTGCCGTGAGTGAGCTGCGGTTCGTCCGCATGGGTTTCAGTGCGGACGCCGTCGAGTACCAGGAAGCCTGGGACGAGCAGCGCCGTGTCCACGCGGCCCGTTTCCAGGACGAGATCCCCGACACCTGTCTGCTCCTTGAGCACCCGCCGGTCTACACGGCCGGCCGCCGCACGGCGGACAGCGAGCGGCCCCTCGACGGCACGCCCGTCGTCGACGTGGACCGGGGCGGGAAGATCACCTGGCACGGTCCGGGACAGCTGGTCGGCTACCCGATCCAGAAACTGCCGCGTCCGGTGGACGTCGTCGCCCATCTCCGGCGCCTTGAGGACGCGATGATCCGGGTCTGCGCGGAGTTCGGCGTCGAGACCAGCCGGGTGGAGGGTCGGGCCGGTGTCTGGGTCCTCGGCGATCCGGTGGACCAGCGGCCGGCGCTCGGCGGGCTCTCCCTCGACTTCGATCCCCGGCTGGCGGACGAGGAGTTCGATCCGCGGCTGAACGGGCCCGAGTACGCGCCCTCCAACGCCGGGCAGCGGCGCGAGGACCGCAAGATCTGCGCGATGGGGATCCGGGTGGCCAAGGGGGTCACCATGCACGGCTTCGCCCTGAACGTGAACCCCGACGTGTCCAGCTTCGACAAGATCATTCCTTGTGGGATCCGGGATGCGGGGGTTACGTCGCTGGCGCACGAGTTGGGGCGGGACCTCGGCATCGCGGAGGTGCTGCCCGTGGCCGAGCGCCACCTGTCGGACGTCCTGGGGAACGCGGAGCTCCTGCCGCGGGCGGTGGAGGGGGCGGGGGTGTAGGGCTTTTCCTCGCCCCCGCCGCCCCTACCCGTTCCCGTCCACACATGGGGGCTCCGCCCCCTCGCCCCCTTCGTCCTCAAACGCCGGACGGGCTGAAAGGCAGCGGACGGGCCGAGACACCAAGGGGCGCGGGGAACTGCGCAATCCTTTGGGCCCGCCCCCACCGGACCCGCAGCCGAAGGTTCTCAGCCCGTCCGGCGCCTGAGGACCCGGGGGCCCGGGGGAAGCGCCCCCCGAACTTCGGGAATGCACCCCCCGTCCCGAAGGTTGCCCACCTCGGGGGCCACGCACCGAACGGGCGTACCCTGGTGTACGCCGAAGAATCGAAGCTACAGGGAGCCGATGTGTCCGCAGTCGCACCCGACGGACGCAAGATGCTGCGCCTGGAGGTCCGGAACGCCCAGACCCCCATCGAGCGCAAGCCCGAGTGGATCAAGACCCGGGCGAAAATGGGTCCCGAATACACCAAGATGCAGAACCTCGTGAAGAGCGAGGGCCTGCACACGGTCTGCCAGGAGGCGGGCTGTCCCAACATCTACGAGTGCTGGGAGGACCGCGAGGCCACGTTCCTCATCGGCGGCGACCAGTGCACGAGGCGTTGCGACTTCTGCCAGATCGACACGGGCAAGCCCGAGGCGCTGGACCGTGACGAGCCCCGCCGCGTGGGCGAGTCCGTGGTCACGATGGACCTCAACTACGCCACCATCACCGGCGTCGCCCGCGACGACCTGGAGGACGGCGGCGCCTGGCTGTACGCGGAGACGGTCCGCCAGATCCACCAGCAGACCGCGGACCGCGCCGAGGGCCGGACCAAGGTCGAGCTGCTGGCCCCGGACTTCAACGCCGAGCCGGCCCAGCTCGCCGAGGTCTTCTCCTCCCGCCCGGAGGTCTTCGCGCACAACGTGGAGACGGTCCCCCGCATCTTCAAGCGCATCCGTCCGGGCTTCCGGTACGACCGTTCGCTGAAGGTCATCACCGAGGCCCGTGACTACGGTCTGGTCACGAAGTCGAACCTGATCCTGGGCATGGGCGAGACCCGCGAAGAGGTCAGCGAGGCCCTGCGCCAGCTGCACGAGGCGGGCTGCGAGCTCATCACCATCACGCAGTACCTGCGGCCCACCGTGCGTCACCACCCCGTCGAGCGCTGGGTGAAGCCGCACGAGTTCGTGGAGCTGAAGGAGGAGGCCGAGCAGATCGGCTTCTCCGGAGTCATGTCGGGCCCGCTGGTCCGCTCCTCGTACCGGGCCGGCCGGCTCTACCAGATGGCCATCGAGAAGCGCGGTTCGTACGTCGCCTCGCAGGCCGTCTGAGCCGTTTCGGCCGCCATCGGCCACCCCACCGAATGGCACGCAGTGCCAGCCCAGCGTGTGAATCTGCGCACAAGTGGCTACTCACCAGTAATGGCCTGTACGACGCGGTCCTGAGCGTCCCCGCAGATGGGGGCCACCTCAGGGCCGCGTCAAGGTTTCGGGCCTGCGCATCAAGGCTTCACTGGCGTTTGACCGGTCGGTCACGCCCTGGTAACACCATTCAGTGACCCTGGTCCTACACCCCGTAGAGCCTTAGCCAGAGCCGCCGTCCCGAGGGGGGACCCCCATCATGCAGGCCGCGCCCGTACGCGCCACAGCGATTCCGTCGTTCACCGATGCACTCCGTGCCGTCGAGTCCCTGCTCCTGAGCAGTGGCCAGCGCACCGCCCGCCGCAACGCCTGGACGTCCGTCCTGGAGGACCGCCGCCGCGCCAAGGACCGCGTCGAGGCACAGCGTGCCGTGGAGCAGTCCTTCGTCACCCACCTCTGAGGCCGCCACCCGCCTCTGAGCCGCCACCCGTCTCCGGGCCGCCCCCGCCGCCGAGCGAGGGCCGTGACGAAGGCCGAGCAGGCACCGCCGTCGTCGGCGCTTCCCCCGACACGTAGACTTCACGGCATGGCGAGGAAGGAACCCGCAGCGGACGCTGCGAACCCCGGGCGACTCAAGCAGATCGCTCTGACTTACAAGATGACCCGCAAGGCCGACAAAAAGATCGGTCTTGTACTCGCGGCTGTCGGAATCGTCACCCTTGGTGTCTTCCTCGCGATCGGCTTCTGGATCGGTCACCCGATCTATCTCGGCATTCTCGGCCTCCTGCTCGCCTTCCTCGCGTCGGCGATCGTCTTCGGGCGCCGGGCCGAGCGGGCGGCCTTCGGCCAGATGGAGGGCCAGCCGGGCGCGGCGGCGGCGGTGCTCGACAATGTCGGGCGCGGCTGGACGACAACCCCGGCCGTGGCGATGAACCGAAGCCAGGACGTGGTCCACCGGGCCGTGGGCAAGGCCGGCATCGTGCTGGTGGCCGAGGGCAACCCGAACCGGGTGAAGAGCCTGCTGGCCGCCGAGAAGAAGAAGATGGCCCGCATCGTCGCGGACGTGCCGGTGCACGACATCCTCGTCGGCACGGGCGAGGGCCAGGTCGAGCTGAAGAAGCTCCGTACGACGATGGTGAAACTGCCGCGCGTACTGACCGGCCCGCAGGTCACCGCGACCAACGACCGGCTGCGCGCCCTCGGCGACCTGATGAGCAACATGCCGCTCCCCAAGGGCCCGATGCCCAAGGGAATGCGGATGCCGCGCGGCGGGAAGATGCGCTAGCGCCGCACCTGAGCTGCACTGGAACGGGGCGTTCCGGAATCACCGACGGTTCCGGGGCGCCCCTTTCTCATGCCCGAGCCCGGCTTCCGTGCGGAGCCGGGCTCGTCGCACGAAAAGGGTGGCGGATCTAGACCCGGACCTCGACCGTGCGGGCCAGGCGATCGTGCAGCCCGCGTCCGTCGCGGTCCCAGATCAGGGCCGGCAGCGCGAGGCACAGCAGGACCGTGCGCAGAAGGGCGCGCAGCGGGTTGACCGTGCCGGTCTCCAGGGCGAGGACCCGCAGGCCGAACAGCCGCTTGCCGGGCGTGAAGCCGAGAGTGCCCACGGTCAGCGCGCTCGCGGCGAAGAAGATGAGCAGTGCCCAGTTCCCGGTCGCCTGGCTGTAGCCGTCGGTGATCAGGCCGTATGCGATCAAGGTGCACAGGCCCCAGTCGACTACGAGGGCGCCCAGCCGCCTGCCGGGGCGCGCGATGGAGCCGGGGCCCGACTCGGGCAGGCCCAGCCGCTCTCCGCGGTATCCGAAGTCGACACCGGCGTCCTCCGCGGCGGCGCGGGGTCCGGACAGCCACGATCCGATTGCTTGCCTGTTGTCCACCCGTCCACGGTACTGCGGCCGTTTTGCGATGCGGACAGGTGGGGTACACCGGACTGCGTCCGGTTAACTTGGGCGAAACAAATGGGTCACGCTGGAGAAATCACCCGTCCTTAAGGTCGGGCTCAGCGTGTGCCACCGCACTGGCCGCACGAACGAACTACCACCCCGGTCCGAAGTGAGCGGGAGTAGGAGGAGCTGGATGTTCCAGAACGCCGACGAGGCCAAGAAGTTCATCAAGGACGAGGACGTCAAGTTCGTCGACGTCCGCTTCTGCGACCTGCCGGGTGTGATGCAGCACTTCACGATTCCGGCAGAGGCCTTCGACCCGACCGAGGAACTGGCCTTCGACGGCTCCTCCATCCGCGGCTTCCAGGCCATCCACGAGTCCGACATGGCGCTCCGCGCCGACCTGTCCACCGCGCGCGTCGACTCCTTCCGCCGCGACAAGACGGTCAACATCAACTTCTTCATCCACGACCCGATCACGGGCGAGCAGTACTCCCGTGACCCGCGCAACGTGGCGAAGAAGGCCGAGGCGTACCTCGCGTCGACCGGTATCGCCGACACGGCGTTCTTCGGCCCCGAGGCCGAGTTCTACGTGTTCGACAGCGTCCGCTTCGACACCAAGGCGAACGAGGCGTTTTACCACATCGACTCCGAGGCCGGCGCCTGGAACACCGGTGCGATCGAGGACAACCGCGGCTACAAGGTCCGCTACAAGGGCGGCTACTTCCCGACCCCGCCCGTCGACCACTTCGCCGACCTGCGTGCGGAGATCTCCCTGGAGCTGGCCAAGTCCGGCCTCCAGGTCGAGCGCCAGCACCACGAGGTGGGCACGGCCGGCCAGGCCGAGATCAACTACAAGTTCAACACGCTGCTCGCCGCGGCCGACGACCTCCAGCTCTTCAAGTACATCGTGAAGAACGTGTCGTGGCGCAACGGCAAGACCGCGACCTTCATGCCGAAGCCGATCTTCGGTGACAACGGCTCGGGCATGCACATCCACTCGTCGCTGTGGGCGAACGGCGACCCGCTGTTCTACGACGAGGCCGGCTACGCGGGCCTGTCGGACACCGCCCGCTTCTACATCGGCGGCATCCTCAAGCACGCCCCGTCGCTGCTGGCCTTCACCAACCCGACGGTGAACTCGTACCACCGTCTGGTCCCCGGCTTCGAGGCCCCGGTCAACCTGGTGTACTCGCAGCGCAACCGCTCCGCGGCCATGCGTATCCCGATCACCGGCTCGAACCCGAAGGCCAAGCGCGTCGAGTTCCGCGCGCCCGACTCCTCCGGCAACCCGTACCTCGCCTTCTCGGCGCTGCTCCTCGCGGGCCTCGACGGCATCAAGAACAAGATCGAGCCGGCCGAGCCGATCGACAAGGACCTCTACGAGCTGGCGCCCGAGGAGCACGCGGGCGTGGCGCAGGTCCCGACCTCGCTCCCGGCCGTCCTCGACCGCCTTGAGGCCGACCACGAGTTCCTGCTCGCGGGCGACGTCTTCACGTCCGACCTGATCGAGACGTGGATCGACTACAAGCGCACGAACGAGATCGCCCCGCTGCAGTTGCGTCCGCACCCGCACGAGTTCGAGCTCTACTACGACGTGTGATCGATCCGGTGTCCGCCCGGTGACCAGTCGTACGGTGTGACCGGAGCCCCGCCATCGCCCCTCGGGCAGTGGCGGGGCTCTGTCACTTCTTGACGTTCCAGGGGCGTTCGCGGCGGTAGCGGCGTTCCCACTTGGCCATCCGGTCGCGGCGCTGGCGGTACGAGTGGTAGTCGCTGTCCATCCGGGTCGTGGAGCTCGAACCGCCGCCGCCCCCGCCGCCACCTCCGCCGCCCGACGACGGGCCGGAGGCTCCTTGGCCCGCCCGGAAGAAGCGGACGTAGAGGTAGATCAGGGCGGCCGCGGTGAGCCACCAGACGGGACTGTTGAATCCCAGGACTACCAGGACGAGGATCGCCAAAATGATCAAGGTACCCATGGTGGGTCTCCTTGTACGTGGGTGGTGGGACCTTGAGCTGTCCGACGCCGTGCCGGACTGTGCGCCGGGCTGTCGGTGTCGTCGAGAGTAGCCCTCAGGATGCCCGGCGCTCCCTGTCCGACGGAAACGAATAACGGTCGGGTCCGCTTACGAGCAGTCACAAAACAGTCCGGGGTCAAGCGAAATCGTCACAGAGGGGAACAATGAGGGTGCTTCGGAGTGAGTAAATCTGCGTCCGGGGCCACCGCCCTCCTCGGCCCCCGTCACAGCCCCCATTGCCGCCCCCGGCTCCCGGCCGAGGGCGGATCCGGAAGGAATCCGGAAGAATCCGAGGACGGGAACCGGACAGGGGGAACGGTATGAGCGGGCAGCGGCGGCACATCGGGGTGGTTGAGCGGCGGGCTCGGCTGGCCGTCGGGCAACGGCTGGCCGGGGCCGCTCGGGCCGGCACCCCCGAGGAGGTCGCGGCCTCGCTGGTGGCGCTGCACGGGACGGATCCCGTCAGCGTCTACCTCGCCGTGGGGGCGCGGCTCGCGGACGCGGCAAGGGTCGTGCCGGAGATGGAGCGGGCCCTGTACGAGGACCGGACGCTGATCCGGATGCACGGCATGCGGCAGACCGTGTTCGTGTTCCCCACCGGGCTCGTTCCGGTAGTGCACGCGTCCACCGGACTCGCCGTGGCCGCCCGCGCGCGGGCCTCCCTGGTCAAGGACATGGCCCGCGTCGGCGCTCCCGACGCGAAGTGGCTCGCGGAGGTGGAGACGTCCACGCTGGCCGCGCTGACCCGGCGCGGCGAGGCGACGGCCGCCGAACTGGCCCGCGAGGAGCCGCGGTTGAGGGAGCGGTTCGCGTACGCGCCGGGTACGGGCTACGAGGGAGTGCACACCGTTTCGTCGCGGCTGCTGCGTGTCCTGGGGGCCGAGGGCCGGGTCGTACGGGGGCGTCCGCTGGGGTCGTGGACGTCCACGCAGTTCCGGTGGGCCGCGGCTCCCCCGTGCGCCGAACTGCCCGTCGCCGAGGCCCAGGCGGAGCTGATCCGGCGCTGGCTCGCCGCGTGCGGGCCGGCCACGGAAGCCGACCTGAAGTGGTGGACCGGGTGGAAGGTCAGCGACGTACGGCGGGCGCTGGGCGCGGTGGGAGCGGTGACCGTCTCGGTGGACGAGGGCACGGCGTACGTGCTCGCCGACGCGGTGGAGCCGGCCGACGCCGTCGAACCGTGGGCCGCGCTGCTGCCCGGCCTGGACCCGACGGCCATGGGCTGGCAGGAACGGGACTGGTACTGCCCGCCCGGTCTGCGGCCCGCGCTCTTCGACCGCAGCGGGAACATCGGGCCGACCGTCTGGTGGGACGGGCGGATCGTGGGCGGCTGGGCGCAGCGCCCCGACGGCGAGATCGCCTGGCGACTGCCGGCCGGCGAGGGCGCGGACACGACGAACGTCGGCGCCGAGGCCCTGGACGCGATCGGGGCCGAGGCAGACCGGCTGCGGTCGTGGATGGGGCCCACCCGGGTCACTCCCCGCTTCCGGACCCCGCTGGAACGGGAGTTGGCGTCCGGCTGAGAGCGGAGAACCCGCCGACGCGCCGCCCGGGACGCGGGCGGCGCACGGACACGGGCGGCGCTACGGGCGCGGGCGGCGCTACGGGCGCGGGTTCAGCGTGCGTACCTCATCAGGGCCCGGACCATGTGGCAGGTCGTGTCCGACGGGGGGTGTACGCCTATGAGTGCGGCCGTGCTGCGGATCGTGTCGTTGTGGGCTTGCCTGGGTACGTAGACGCCGGAGTCGAGGAGGGCGATGGCCAGCCGCATCGCCTTGAGGCGGCGGTTGTGCGTGACGTACCACTCGCGCGGGCGCCCCGGTGGCAGCGCGCGCTTCTCGACGGGCTGGTAGGGCAGGTCCAGCTGGACCGCCCTCTTGGCGGTGGACTGGGTGGGCAGCGGACTCAGTGCGGCAGCGGGCACAGGCATCCTCCTGTCGCGGTCGGGGCGCCGGTCGGCGTCTCCGGCGGCACCCTCGAACACTGCTTCTATTCTACTGCCGCCCACTGACAATCGCCCCTGGCCAGAGGCCTTTTGGGGGTGCCGTGACAAGTGAGTGGCACGGTGTTCCCGCGTACCTTGGACGGCATGGAGATCTGGATCAATCCGGCCTGTTCGAAGTGCCGCAGCGCCATCGGTCTGCTGGACGCGGAGGGGGCCGAGTACACGGTCAGGCGGTATCTGGAGGACGTGCCGAGCGAGGCCGAGATCCGGGCGGTCCTGGAGCGGCTCGGGCTTGAGCCGTGGGACATCACCCGCACCCAGGAGGCCGAGGCGAAGGAGCTGGGGCTGAAGGAGTGGGCCCGCGACGCCGGTTCGCGCGAGCGGTGGGTCACGGCGCTGGCCGAACATCCCCGGCTCATCCAGCGGCCCATCATCACCGCGGAGGACGGGACCGCCGTCGTCGCGCGGACGGACGAGGCGGTGCGGGACGCTCTGGGCCGACGGCAGCCCTGACAACACCCGTGTGATCCACGTTACTTGAGCAACTCCGGTCAACCACTGAGCAAGTTCGTTCGGTATCTCGTACATAACGGCGGACGGCCGCCGCCAGGGGCGGCCGGGGACAGGAGCCGTTCATGTCGCGCAGAAGAACTCTCGGGACGAAGAAGAAGATCGCCCTGCTGGTGAGCGCCGCCGCGGTGGCCGGTGGCGGGGCCTTCGCCCTGGCCGCCACGTCGAACGCGACGCCGGCCACCAACTCCGCCAAGTCCACCGCGCAGTCCTCCGTGGTGTGCGGCGGACTGGCCACCGCCCTCGGCAACAACGAGAAGTTCATCGAGGGACAGCGCACGGCACCGGACGCCCAGTCCGAGGCGCGGATCGCCAACCGTGAAGCGGTCATCGCGCAGATCAAGCTGCAGCAGGAGGCCTCCGGCTGCACGGTCGGCGAGTCCGACGCGACCGTGGGCGAAGGGGGCGGCGACGCCGGCACCGGGAACGGTACCGGGGCCGGGACCGAGGCACCGCCCGCCGAGTCCGCTCCCGCCGAGCAGCCGTCACAGGCCCCGTCCGTCCCGGCCGCCGGTGGCGGTGGCGCCGCCGGCGAGCAGGTCTGCAACGGGTCCACGGTCACCCTCTCGGGAGAGGCGGGCGCGCCCGCCGCGTCCAGCAACCAGTTCCCCGCCGGTACGAAGCTCAAGGTCACGAACCTGGACAACAACAAGTCCACGACCGTGGAGGTCACCTCGGTCTCCGGCAGCTGCGCGCTCCTGAACAACGAGGCGTTCGAGCAGGTCCGCGAGCCCGGGAAGTTCCTGATCCGCAAGGCTCTCATCGAGAAGGTGGGCTGACGGGCCCCTCCGAACCGCTCCGTTTCGCCCGCTCCGTTTCGTGTCGGGTGGCGGCCCCGGCCGCCACCTGTCCGAAACCCATCGCATACGAGTCAGGGACACTCTCCGTAGGTGACCCCTACCACATGGGCACCAGGTAACACGGGGTTCACATCCGGGCAATGATCGGGAAACTGCCTGTTGACAGGCTTCGGGCATCCTCCGCGGCGCCCCAGTGCCGCAGCGCCGCAGCTACCGCACTGCGCTTAGAGACCCACCCCGAAGGATGTGGCCCGTGACCTTCAAGGCTGAGTACATCTGGATCGACGGCACCGAGCCGACGGCCAAGCTCCGTTCGAAGACGAAGATACTCGGCGACGACGCGAAGGGTGCGGAGCTGCCGATCTGGGGCTTCGACGGCTCGTCCACGAACCAGGCCGAGGGTCACGCATCGGACCGTGTGCTCAAGCCGGTCGCGACCTTCCCGGACCCGATCCGCGGCGGTGACGACATCCTCGTCATGTGCGAGGTCCTCAACATCGACATGACGCCGCACGAGTCCAACACGCGTGCCGCGCTCAGCGAGGTCTCCGAGAAGTTCGCCGCCCAGGAGTCGATCTTCGGCATCGAGCAGGAGTACACCTTCTTCGACGGCGAGCGCCCGCTCGGCTTCCCCGTGGGCGGCTTCCCGGCCCCCCAGGGCGGCTACTACTGCGGCGTCGGCGCGGACGAGATCTTCGGCCGCAAGATCGTCGAGGCGCACCTGGACAACTGCCTCAAGGCAGGGCTCGCCATCTCCGGCATCAACGCCGAGGTCATGCCCGGACAGTGGGAGTTCCAGGTCGGACCGGTCTCGCCGCTGGAGGTCTCCGACCACCTGTGGGTGGCCCGCTGGCTGCTCTACCGCACCGCCGAGGACTTCAACGTCTCCGCGACGCTGGACCCCAAGCCCGTGAAGGGTGACTGGAACGGGGCCGGTGCGCACACCAACTTCTCCACGAAGGCGATGCGCGAGGGGTACGACGCGATCATCACCGCGTGCGAGTCGCTGGGCGAGGGCTCGAAGCCGCTCGACCACGTCAAGAACTACGGCGCGGGCATCGACGACCGGCTGACCGGGCTGCACGAGACGGCGCCGTGGAACGAGTACTCGTACGGGGTGTCCAACCGTGGGGCCTCCGTGCGTATCCCCTGGCAGGTCGAGAAGGACGGCAAGGGGTACATCGAGGACCGGCGTCCGAACGCGAACGTCGACCCGTACGTGGTGACTCGGCTGATCGTCGACACGTGCTGCTCCGCGCTGGAGAAGGCCGGGCAGGTCTGAACCGGCTGTTCTGCTTGAACGTGAAGGGGCGCTCACCGGGATCGGTGGGCGCCCCTTCGCGTCCGCTCGGGGGGATGGGGAGCGGGGGTTGTGGGCATGTGCGGGCCGGTGGGGGCTGGTCGCGCCGTTCCCCGCGCCCCTAGAAGCGACAAGCCTGCGCCGTTCCCCGCGCCCCTAGAAGCGACAGGATTGCGCCGTTCCCCGCGCCCCTCAAGACGACAAGACTGCGCCGTTCCCCGCGCCCCTGACGGGGCGCACCTGTGCGGGCCTCGTGCTGTCGTGGGTGTCCGGACAGTGAGAGGAGGCTGATGTTGCGGGGCTGTGTCTGCTTCAATGGGGGCATGGCCAGCTTCCAGGAGTGCATCGCTACGGGTCGGCACGACCTTGAGCCCTTCTGGCCTTCCCGTCAGCACCACGACTTCGACCGGGTGTGTTGTCGCGCGACGAACGCGCAGGCCCTCTAAAGCCGTACACCGGCCTTCGGCCAGCGCGCACGACGTACGTCCTCGACGACCTCTCGCGCGAAAAGAGCTGACCTCTCATGGCGAACACCCGTTCCTTCTCCTCCGTGGCCACCGCCACCTCCCCGGCCCCGTCCACCGGCTCCGCACGTCATCGGCTGCGGGCCGTCGACCGGGACGAGGTGGTCGACGTCACCGACTTCCTGCCGCCGGGCGCCACCTGGCTGCCCGCTCCCCCGCACACCCTGCCCACGCTGCCGGGCCATCCGCCGATGATCGGGTACCTGGTCCTCGTACCCGCCGACCAGCCCTCCCTGCTGCCGGTCGCCGTGCCCGAGACGGAGACCGGGGCGGAGGCGGAGGCCGGGCACGACCTGCCCGTGCGGGTCGACACCGTCCAGCGCACCGCAGAGGTCGACGGGCGCCCGCTCGACCTCACGTACCTGGAGTTCGAGCTGCTCGCGCACCTGGTGGCGCATCCGCACCGGGTGCACACCCGCGACCAGCTGGTCACCACGGTGTGGGGCTACGGACACGTGGGCGACGGCCGGACCGTCGACGTCCACATCGCCCGGCTGCGCCGCAAGCTCGGCGTGGAGCACCGCGACACCATCAGGACCGTGCGGCGCGTCGGCTACAAGTACGCGCCCGTCACGGGCAGTTGATCCATCCGGCGGCGGGACGGTTTGCCTGTGGGCAGAATTACGTTCCGCCGCACGGCTGAGCGGGGCAGAGTCCCCTCCATGAGACTTCTGATGCTCGGCGGTACGGAGTTCGTGGGGCGGGCGGTCGTGGAGGCGGCGCTGCGGCGCGGCTGGGACGTGACCGTCTTCCACCGAGGCCGCCACGACCCGCCCGCGGGCGTACGTTCCCTGCACGGCGACCGCACCGCGCCCGACGGACTCGCGGCCCT
The DNA here is from genome assembly GCF_042677425.1 of Streptomyces sp. NPDC127119. Classification (NCBI taxonomy): domain Bacteria; kingdom Bacillati; phylum Actinomycetota; class Actinomycetes; order Kitasatosporales; family Streptomycetaceae; genus Streptomyces; species Streptomyces sp. NPDC127119. The sequence goes on from NZ_JBHXTO010000063.1 coordinate 21,517, forward strand.
CGCCGCGGACGGACAGGGCCCCGGGGGCGGCTCGTGGGACCTCGTGGTCGATACGTGGTCGGGCGCTCCCCACGTGGTGCGGGACTCCGCGCGGCTGTTGAAGGACCGCGTCCGGCGGTACGTCTACGTGTCGAGCTGCTCCGTGTACGCGTGGCCGCAGCCGGCCGGTTACGACGAGAGCGGCCCGCCGGTCGAGGGCGCGTCCCCCGACGCCGGACGGACCGACTACGCCCGCGACAAGCGCGGTGGCGAGCTGGCCGTGCTCGACGCCTTCGGCGAGGAGCGGGCGCTCCTGGTACGGGCCGGGCTGATCCTCGGCCCGTACGAGAACATCGGCCGGCTGCCGTGGTGGCTCACCCGTGCGGCCCGCGGCGGCCCCGTGCTCGCGCCCGGCCCCCGTGAGCTGCCGCTCCAGTACATCGACGTCCGCGACCTCGCCGAGTGGACGCTGGGGGCCGTGGAGGGCGCGGCCGGTGGGGCGTACAACCTCATCAGCCCTTCGGGGCACGCGACCACGCAGACCCTGCTCGACGCGTGTGCGCGGGTCACCGGCGGGCGGGCGGAACTGCGGTGGACCGAGCCCGAGGCGATCCTGGCGGCCGGTGTCGAGCCCTGGACACAACTGCCCGTGTGGGTGCCGCCGGACTCCGACATGCACGCCATGCTGCACCGCGTCGACGTGTCGAAGGCGGTGGGGGCGGGGCTGCGCTGCCGTCCCGTCTCCGAGACGGTGGCCGACACCTGGAGCTGGCTCCAGGACATCGGCGGTACCCCGCCCCAGCGCCCCGACCGTCCCGTCGTCGGACTCGATCCCGCCGTGGAGGACAAGCTCCTGCGCGGCTGAGATCCGGGGAGCGGTAAAAGGGGGTGGTGCCAGCACCACCCCCTTTCAGGTGGTTCGGCCCCCTGACCACCGTCGCGGGGTGGGCGAGACTGGGGGCATGGACACCAACGGGGACCGTCCGGACCACCGGGATCACGGGGACGACAGGGCCGGCGGCCGGGCGCGTACGGCCGCGGTCGCCGGAGTGCGGGCTCTGCTGCTGGCTGTCGTGGCGTCGGCCGGGTCGATCGTCCTCTTCGTGTTCTCCGTCGTGTCGATCGTGCTCGTGCCGCTGGGCATCGGCATCATGACGACGCCCTGGGTCCTGGCCGCCGTACGCGGCTTCGCGAACTGGCGGCGGCTGCTGGCGGTCCGGTGGAGCGGGGTGCGGATCCCGCCCACGTACCGGCCCGTCCCGCAGGGCGCCAATCCGTGGGAGCGGTGTTTCCGTCTGCTCGGCGATCCGGCCGTCCGGCGGGATCTGCTGTGGCTCCCGGTGGACATGACCGCGGGTTTCGTCACCGCGCTGCTGCCCGCCGTGCTGATCCTCTACCCCTTCGAGGGGTTCGCGCTGGCCGCCGGGCTGTGGCGGGTCTTCACCGACGGCACGTACGTCGGCTGGTGGTACGGGTTCGTGCCGGTCGGCGGGCAGCCCAGCGCGCTCGCCGCGGGAGCCCTGGGCGCCGCCCTGCTCGTCGTCGGCGTGTACACGAGCCCCTTCCTGCTGCGCGTCCACTTCCTGCTGACCCGGTCCGTCCTGGCGTCCGGGCAGGGCGAACTCGCCCAGCGGGTCCGCGTACTGACCGAGACGCGGCGCGACGCCGTGGACACCTCCGCGGCCGAACTGCGCCGGATCGAGCGGGATCTGCACGACGGGGCCCAGGCCCGGCTGGTCGCGATGGGCATGGACCTCGGCACGATCGAGGCCCTGATCGAGAAGGACCCGGCGAAGGCCAGGGAGCTCGTCGCGCAGGCCCGCCGGTCCTCCGCGGAGGCCCTCACCGAACTCCGGGACCTCGTACGCGGCATCCACCCCCCGGTGCTCGCCGAACGCGGACTCGGCGACGCCGTAAGGGCGTTGACCCTGCGGCTGCCGATCGCCACGGAGGTCGACGTGGACCTGCCCGGCCGCCTCGGGGAACCGGTGGAGGCGGCGGCGTACTTCGCCGTCAGCGAGGTCCTCACCAACGCCGTCAAGCACTCGGGCGCCGAACGGATCTGGGTGGACCTGCACCACAGCCCGGAGCACGGCGGCACGCTGCGGATCGCGGTCACCGACGACGGCGGGGGCGGCGCCGTGATCGGTTCGGGGTCGGGGCTCTCCGGAGTCGAGCGGCGACTCGGTACATTCGACGGCATCCTGGCCGTCAGCAGTCCCGCGGGCGGTCCCACGATGGTGACCATGGAGATCCCTTGCGAGTTGTCCTAGCCGAAGACCTGTTCCTGCTGCGCGACGGTCTGGTCCGGATGCTGGAGGCGTTCGACTTCGAGATCGCCGCCGCCGTCGAGAGCGGGCCCGAACTGACGCGGGCCCTGGCCGAGTTGCAGCCGGACATCGCCGTGGTCGACGTACGCCTGCCGCCCTCGCACACCGACGAGGGGCTGCAGTGCGCGCTCGCGGCGCGCCGGGCCAGACCCGGGCTGCCGGTCCTCGTCCTGTCCCAGCACGTCGAGCAGTTGTACGCGCGTGAGCTGCTCGCCGACGGGACCGGCGGGGTCGGCTACCTGCTGAAGGACCGGGTGTTCGACGCCGAGCAGTTCATCGACGCGGTACGGCGGGTGGCCGCGGGCGGCACGGTGATGGATCCGCAGGTCATCCAGCAGTTGCTGGCGCGGCGGCAGGGCGACGGCCGGCCGCTGGGACGGCTGACACCTCGTGAGCTGGAGGTTTTGGAACTGATGGCGCAGGGCAGGTCGAATGCGGCGATCGCGGGCCAACTCGTGGTCACGGAGCGGGCGATCGCCAAGCACACGTCCAACATCTTCCAGAAGCTCGATCTCGATGTCTCGGACGACGACAACCGTCGCGTCCTGGCCGTTCTCGCCTATTTGGACCAGGGCCGCTGAAAGGGTTCATAAGCGAGGGGGACAAGGGCGGGACCGAACCGTTCCCGAGTTTCAGATCCGCTGAATGATATTCAGTAATTCCCCCTCGACTGCCGTTGTTTCAGGGGCTTCTGCGCCCCTTGCGACAGGATTGCGCCACGGAACTCTCATCAATTTCTGAGGCCTCTGAACGCCCCAGGAACCTCCTCCGTATTGAACGGAGCCGCTTCACCTCCTGCCGGGCGCCTCGATGCCCCCGCAAGGAAGCCAGAGGGAGTTCCATGGGACGCACGAACCGAAAACGCCGCTCCACGCTCGCCAACCGGGCGATAGCCGCATCGGCGGCTCTCGCGCTGGGTGGCGGCGGTCTGCTTGCGGCCAACATCTACGCTTCCGCGGGCGAGAGCAAGAACTCGACGCGAAACGCGCAGACGACCGCCGCCTCGGTGGCCACGATCAAATGCCCGGACGTCGGCCAGAAGCTGACCTCCGTGCCCAAGGGCGCCCGCGCCGGTGTCGACAAGGAGCTGGCCCAGCTCGACCAGCAGGTCACGGAGGCCTATAAGCGTCTTGCGGACACTCGCCAGGCCCAGGCGGGGGACCCCGGCTACGTCAACAACGCCATCCTCGGTCCACTGAAGTCCAAGCGTGTTGCGACGATCGACAGGATCAGCAACAACATCAAGCGCGCGGGCGGCAAGGGTCCGAGAGGAGGCGGCAAGCTCGCCGGGTGCCAGGGTGTGCCCGCTGAGAATCCCACCGGCGGGGGCCAGGGCAACAACGGTGGCCAGGCCGGTAACAACGGCGGCCAGGGCAACAACGGTGGCCAGGGCAACAATGGCGGCCAGGCCGGTAACGGTGGCCAGGCCGGCAACGGCGGCGGCCAGGGTGGCGACGGCGGTAACGGCGGTCAGGCCGACAACGGGCCCGTGGCAGCCGACTTCCAGGACATCACCCAGGTCCAGCCGAACGGCGGCCCCAAGGGTGTGGGCGCCAACGGGCTCCCCGCGAACGGGGACACCGGTTCCACCGGCACCTTCACCACGAGCTGCGGCACCAACGAGAACGAGCTCCGCAACTCGGACAACGTGATCGTCGCCCCGGGTGTCAGCAACGGCGCCCAGCACCAGCACGACTACGTCGGCAACCAGTCCAACGACGCTTTCGCGAGCGACCAGGACCTGGCGAACGCCGACACCACCTGCCAGAACCAGGGCGACAAGTCCTCGTACTTCTGGCCGGTACTGCGTGTGCAGGACGGCAAGGACGACATCGACGCGGGTGCCGCCGGTGGCGGTCAGGACGGCAACGTCGGCACGATCCAGCAGGCCAAGGAGGCCCAGCTGAAGTTCGTGGGCAACAAGAAGGGCGATGTCGTCGCGATGCCGACGGCCCTGCGCATCATCACCGGTGATGCCAAGGCCTTCGTCAACGGCCTCAACAACGCCAACACGAACTGGAGCTGCACCGGCTTCGAGGACCGCCAGCTGACGGACAAGTTCCCGATCTGCCCCGAGGGCAGCTCCGTGGTGCGCACGTCCAACTTCCAGAGCTGCTGGGACGGCCAGAACATCGACAGCGCCAACCACCGCACGCACGTGTCCTTCGTCCAGGCGGACGGCACCTGCGGCAACGGTTTCCAGGCCATCCCCCAGCTGCAGGTCCGGCTCGTCTACGACGTGGCGGCCCCGCAGATCCAGGGAGACCAGATCACCAACGCGTTCGCGGTGGACTCCTTCCCGGACCAGCTGCACAAGCCGATCACCGACCACAACGACTTCATCAACTTCTTCGACGAGAACGAGATGAACGAGGTCGTGAACTGCATCAACAGCGGCCAGAACTGCACGTGATCCTTACGTGAGCGCTGAACGCCGGGCATGACGAAGAAGCCGGCGGTGGGAATTCCCACCGCCGGCTTCTTCGTGTCCTGCGCCCTTGTGGCCCGAGTCCTCCTGGCCGGTCCGCGGTCGTTCGGCGGGCCCGGCCCCTCCGGCGGGGTCAGCCCTCGTGGCTGCCGCCGCTGTGCGTGCCGCTGTTGTGGCTGCCGCCCGGGTTCATGTGCTCGGAGCCTTCCTCCATGGTCCCGCCGAGCCGGCCGCGCAGGGCCGTGACCGTCTTCTTCTCGCCGACGGCGACCCACTTGCGGCCCACGAGGTAGTAGCCGCCGTAGTCCTTCGCCCCGGTCAGCCACTCGGCCTGGCCGCGGTCGGTGGCGAACGTCGCGAGGACGTACTTCTCACCGGAGCTCTTGCAGATGGCCTGCCGGATCGTGTCCGCGTCCGTCTGCATGTTCGGCTTGCAGCCCGCCTCGCTCGCGATGTGCTCCAGGCTCCCGGTCGCGGTCTCGGGAACCTTCTTCCCGTCGCCGCCGTCGGAACCGCAGCCGGTCACCGCGAGGAGTGCCACGACCGCCCCGGCCGTGCCGACCGCGAGCCTCTTGCCCGTAAAACTCATTACGTCCGTACCTCCGGGTCCATTCCGGCGACATGCCTCGCCGGGGCCGTGCGCCCACGCCTCCGAAAGCCCGCACAGGGGCCCCGGTCTTCGATACGGCTCCCGCACGCTCCACGCTCAAACGACGGCGGCACGAGTGACCGATTCCGTCATACAGGCACCACGGGACACGTGACAGTGACCTGCGCCACAGAAGCGTTGCTTTTGATTGGCGCACGTGTGCGAAGGTGAGCCAGTGACGACAGAGGACAGTGCGACCAACAGGGCAGCGGACCGTACGGCCGGTAACGAGGCCGCGGGCGCGGCGGACTGGGACGAGCGGGTGGCCGCCGCCTGGGCGGGTTTCGAGGCCGATCCGCGGACGGACGCGGTGGAGTTCCGGGCGCTGATCGACACGCTCGCCGCCGAGTTGCCCGCCGACAGCCCGGTCGCCCCCTTCGAGCGGGCGTGCGCCTGGGACTCGACGGGCCACTCCGGCAACGCCGTTCCGCTGTACCGGGAGGCCCTGGACCTCGGCCTCGACGGCTACCGCGGCCGGCGCGCGAAGATCCAGCTGTCCAGCTCGCTGCGGAACATCGGGCAGCCGGAGGAGGGCGTCAAGCTCCTGTCGCCCGAACTCGTCGGTGTGTCCGACGAGTTGGACGACGCCGTACGGGCGACTCTCGCCCTGTGCCTGGCGAGCCTGGGCCGTGAGCGCGAAGGCCTCTCGCTCGTCCTGGGCGCCCTCGCCCCCCATCTGCCGCGCTACCAGCGGTCCATGGCGAACTACGCGCGCCTGCTCGTCGAGCCGGAGGCATAGCACACGGCGGCCGAGTCCCGGTGGTACCGGGCGGTCCAGGTGACCATCCACCGATTCGCTCGTTCTGCTGAACGTGCAGTCACAGGATGTCGCCCCGCGCCCCCGCCCCGCATCAGCCGCCGCCCCCGGGCCGGTGGTCGACATCGAGCAGGCCGAGGCCGCGCTCGTCGAGCACTACCCGCGGCTCGTCCGGCTCGCCTATCTGGTGCTGCCGCCGAGCCTCGGCCGCAACCGCCGGGTGCTCACCGCGCACGCGCTCACCCAGCGCACCCTGCCCCGCGGCCGGGCCTCCGGCGACACCTCCGTGCTCCCGGCCCAGAAGACCGCCACCGAGGGACGTGACGCGGACCCCGGGTACGCGTACGTGCGTCTGCGCGTCCTGCGGACGGCACTGGAGGCGGCCCGGCCGCTGACCTTCCGCGCCTGGCCCACCCGGGCCCAACTGCCGCCGCTGCTCCCGCAGGTGTGGGGCCTGCGGCTCTTCCCGCGCTCCGGCGGAGCCGACGAACTCGCCCTGGACCAGCGGCTGTCGGCCCTGTCCGCCCCGGCCCGCGCCGCGTTCGTCCTGCGCGGCCTGGAGCGGATGACCGACGCGGACGTGCGCAAGGTGCTGGCCGCGGCCGGTGAGGAGGCCCCGGCCGCCGCCCTCGCGGAGGCGGACGCGATGAACACGGCCGAGGGCGCCGACGCGCTGCTGACCTCCCCCGAGTTCGACCCGTGCTCGCTGCACGCCCGGCCCACCGATCTGGTGCGCCGCCGCCAGCACATCAAGGCGGCGATCGCCGCGGCCGCCGCGGTGGCCGTGTGCGGGGCGCTCCTCGGCATGCCCGGGGACGGCTGGGGCCCCGAGGGCGCCGCCGCTCCCCCGTACGCGCAGAACCCGGCGGCCCAGGCCGCCCTGGACCCCGGCAGGCTCACGCTGGTCCCGGCGGGGGCGTGGGAGTCGTCCGCGCGCACCGACTTCTCCGTGTGGCCCGCGCGCGGCGCGCTCACCGGCGACAAGGGCCTGCTGCGCCGCGCGCTCGCCGTATGGGCGCGGCCCGGCGGGTCCGTACAGGTCTCGGCGACCCCCGGCACCCCCTCGGGCGCCCCGCCGGGACCGCCCCAGCTGCTGTACGCGGGCGAGGTCGACCAGAGCCGCGTGGTGCTGCTGTACGACGGACTGCGGATCGCGCGGTACGCCGAGGCGAAGGACGGCGGCACCCAGGGCGCCGCCCTCGACTTCGCCCGGGTCGACGGCGCCTCGGGGGCCGACGCCGACGCGGTGGTCCTGGGCCGCACCGACGGCAACGTCCGCTATCTGACGGCACCCTGGGTGCGTACGGCCGTCGTGCGCGACCTGCTGAAGTCCGCCGCGGGTGCGACCGGTGCAACCGGTACGTCCGGTACGACGCCGCTGGCGCGCTCGGCGGACGGGGTGACCGAGCCGTTCGCGAGCCCGGCCCTGCAGACCGGCGAGTGCCGTTCCTGGAACGTGCTGGAGCTGACGGACCGGACGGGCACCCGGCTGTCGACCGACCTCGGGGAGCTGACGCCCGCCCGGCTCACCTCGGGCCGTCCCGGGCGGCCCGGCGACGCCTCGGCGGCGGACTGGTCCCCGCTGGCCTGCTCCCTCGCGGACGCCCGCGGCCAGGGCGTGCGCTCGGTCAACTCCTGGAGCTACGCCCGTCAGCCCCTCCCCGACGGGAGCGGCACCGCGGAGTGGCTGTGCACCCGCGCGGAGACCTGGCGGGGCGGGGGTCCGCGGGTGCTCGCCCAGTTCCACGCGCCGGGGCAGCGGTTCGGCGCGGTCGCGGCGAAGGCGGAGAACGCGTCCGCGTGCGGCTCGAAGGACCCCCATGTCCTGGCGGGTGTGCTGTGGAAGTCCGTCAAGGGCGACTGGTACCTCCTCGCCGCCGGCAGCAAGGACACGGCGTCGATCCGTGCGACGGGCGGCGTCAGCGGGGCGGCGGGGAGCAATCTCCTCGCCGTGCGGGCCGAACAGGGCGCTCAGGCGGTCCTGAAGGGCACGCTGAGCAGCGGGAGGGAGATCGGCGGGCTCCGCTGAACGGTCCTGGTGCCGCCCCGGTACCGGCCCCGGACGGCGGTCTGTTCGAGGCCGGTTCCGATCGGTTCGATCGGTAAGGTGTTCATATGACTACCGGGGTGCGACGCAGAATGGGCGTCGAGGAGCGACGGCAGCAGTTGATCGGCGTCGCCCTCGACCTGTTCAGCCGGCGCTCGCCGGACGAGGTGTCCATCGACGAGATAGCCTCCGCCGCGGGCATCTCACGACCGCTGGTCTACCACTACTTCCCGGGCAAACTCAGCCTGTACGAGGCCGCGTTGAAGCGTGCCTCGGACGATCTGGCGGAACGTTTCGTTGAGCCGCGGGAAGGTCCGCTGGGGGCGCGGCTGCTGCGCGTGATGCGGCGGTACTTCGACTTCGTCGACGAGCACGGGCCCGGCTTCTCGGCGTTGATGCGGGGCGGTCCCTCGGTCGGGTCCACCACGACGAACGCGCTCGTCGACGGGGTGCGGCAGGCGGCGTATCTGCAGATCCTGTCCCACCTGCGGGTGGAGCGGCCGTCGGCCCGGCTCGAACTCGTCGTCCGCTCCTGGATATCGCTGGCGGAGGCGACCGCGCTGATCTGGCTGGACGGCCGCCGGATTCCGCGGGCGGAGCTCGAGGTTCAGCTGGTGCATGACTTTGCCGCGCTGGCGGCGGTCAGTGCGGCGTCGGATGCGGAGATGGCGGCGGTTCTGCGGGCGGCTCTGTCCCAGGAACCGTCCGAGAGCCCGTTCGCGGACCTGGTCACCCGCCTGCTCGCCCTCGCCGGCTGACCTGTCGCCCAGGCCGAGTTCACGGTGCCGGCCGGTGGGGGCGGGCCCAAAGGATTGCGCAGTTCCCCGCGCCCCTGAAGGGCGCCCCGTCAGGGGCGCGGGGAACTGCGCGGGTGACCCCCACCGGGCCGCACTGTGACGTCAGTCCACGTACTTCTGGTACGACGGCTCAAGGTCGCGGACCTCCGCGGACGCGTGGAGCGCGAGCCCGTCGACCGGCTTCACATGCCCCCGTACAAGCTCCAACGCCCCCGAAGTCAGCGCCGACTTCACCTCGGCGGAGCGCCCCGGCAGCAGCGCCACCCCGACATGCACCAGCGCGTGCCCCGCCACATCGGTCCCGACGACGACGTCGTGCACGACCCGGAACCGGCACTTGCACGCCTCGATCTTCGCGGCGGCCGTCTCCACCACCATGGCGTGCAGCGCGGCAGCGAACCCCTGCCGGTCGAAGGCGTCGCCGAGCGACGCGGAGTAGTCGACGGTGATCTGCGGCATGGGCACTCCTGTTCGGGGGGAAAACAACTCTCACCCTAGCCTCAGGGCGAGCAGCGCGATGTCGTCCTCCCGCTCATGGCCGAAGCAGTCCAGGAGCGTGTCGCACAGGGCGTCCAGACCGGGCAGCGCTCCGACGGCGGCGGCCCGGAGGTGTTCCATCGACATCGCCAGATCCGTACCCCGGGTCTCGATCAGCCCGTCGGTCACCATCAGGAGCCGGTCGCCCGCTTCGAGGAACAGCTCGGTCGGCGCCGGATGGGGCAGCCCCACCCCGAGCAGTGGTCCGGCGGCCTTCGCGTAGTCGGCCGTACCGGTGTCGCGGATGATCAGCGGCGGGATGTGGCCGGCGTTCGCGATCCGGGTGCGCCCGGTGGCGGGGTCGATGAGGGCCAGGCAGACCGTGGTGGTGATCCCGGGGTGGTAGTACCGCAGCATCTTGTCGAGGCGCTCGGCCAGCACGGCCGGGTCGCTCTCGTCGACGCAGTAGGCACGCAGGGCGTGCCGGATCTCGACCATGACGGTGGCCGCGTCCAGCGAGTGCCCCACGACGTCGCCCACCGCGACGAGCACCCCGTCGTCGGTGCGCAGGGCCGCGTAGAAGTCGCCGCCGATCTCGGTCTGCTGCGAGGCGGGCACGTAACGGACCGCGACGTCGATGCCCGGCAGTTCGGGGAGCCTGTGCGGCTGGGGCAGGAAGCTGTGCTGGAAGGTGAGGGCGACGTGCCGTTCGACCTGGTACATGAGCAGCGGCTCGGCGGCGTACGCCGTGGCCTGGGCGAGCCGGGCCACCAGGGTCTCCTCCTCGGGGTTCACCCTGCGCACCCCGCGGGTGGGCGTGGCCAGGCACACCGCGGCCTTGCCCTCCTGCGTGAGGATGAGCGCCAGCCGGGCGTCGTGCTGCATGCCGGGCCGGAAGAACCCGCCGGGCCACAGCGGCGCGGGCACCGTGGTGATCCGCACCCCGGACTGCCCGCGGGTGAGCCGCCGGAGCAGCCCGGCCACCGCCCGGTGGGCGCCCTCGTCGGGCAGCGCGAGCGAGGTGCGGTCCTTGGAGAGGGCGCGGTACAGCTCGTCGTCCGGGCCGAGGAAGAAGACGGCGGCGGGGCCACCGGTGAGCCGTGCGGTGCCGTTGGCGGCGGCGTCGGCGAGTTCCTGGAGGTTGCGGGCCGCCTGGATGGTGACGATCGTCTCCGACAGCAGCGTCAGCCGCCGGGCCAGTGCCTGGTCGTCGGCCCGCAGCCGCGCGGTGCGCACCGCGGCCCGGACCACCGCGTCGATCTCCTCGGGCTCGGCCGGCACCGCCAGATACGCCTCGCCACCCGCTTCAAGACCCCGGCGCCGGTCGCCGGGGCTCACGGTGGACACCGAGAAGTGCACGACGGGCAGGCCGGCCATGTGCGCGCGGGCCTTGATCCTGCGGCAGAGTTCGAAGCCGTTCATGTCGGAGAGTTCCACGTCGACGAGGGCCACGTCGGGGAGGGTTCCCCTGCGCAGCCGTGCGTCGAGTTCGACGAGGGCCTCGTTGCCGCTGGTGGCCGCCACGACCTGGTGTCCGGCCCGGCGCAGCAGGGCGCCCATGGCGTAGCGGCCTGCCGCCGTGTCGTCCACGAGCAGCACGGTCGCGTCTGTTCGCTTGCCGTTGACGTCCATCTGCCAGCCCTCGGACATGCCGGTGGGGCGGCCCGGGGTCCCAGGGCCGCCCCACCAACGGTAATGCCCAGTCAGGAGGTACGGGAGAACACCGCCACGGTCCGTCCGGGGACGGTGAACGTGCCCGAGTCCGCCGCGTAGGAGGCGGACTTGACGACGGTGTCCCCGCCCTTGGCCTGTACGGGGTGCAGCGCGTACGCCGTGCCCTTCAGATCCGCCACTTTCTGCTCCTGCGCCCCGGGGGTCGCGTTGAGGACGACGACGAGGTCGCCGAGTTCCATCGTGATCACGCCGGGGGTCTCGTCCGTGCCGGACAGCGGGAAGGACAGCTTCGACTGCACCTGTCCCGCGGTGCCGAGCCCGAAGTCGGCTTCACCCGTACGGATGCGCAGCAGATCACGGTACGCGGCGGACGCGCCCTCGATCTGCGGGCAGCCCACCTCGACGGACGTCAACAGGGGCTTGGCGTAGGACCATTTGGCCTCGTTGTCGGTGGCCGGCGGCAGCCCGCGCCCGAATCCGTTGCCGCTGCCACCGCCACTGCTCTCGCGGCACTCCCAGTGGATGGCGTTGAACCAGTCGCCGCTGTCGTAGGAGTTGCGGTCCAGGGACTTGGAGCGCAGCAGGTCGGTGCCCGCCTGGGAGAGCGCGGGGCCCTGCGACAGGGTGGCCGTGGCCATCGCGAGGACCTGCATCCGTGCGCGCTCGGCCGCCGAGGTGCCCTGGGGCAGTTTGAAGGCGAGCGCGTCGAACAGCGACTCGTTGTCGTGGGCGTCCGCGTACGCGAGGGCGTCGCCGGGCGCGTCCGCGTATCCGGCGGGCGCCCCGTTGTAGTCGACCTGGGAGCCCTTGACCTGCTTGCCCGCGGTGTCGGTGAAGGTGTAGTCGGCGAGGTTGCCCGAAAGGCCGACCTTGATCAGGTCCTGGTAGTGCAGCAGGCGCGCCTTCTGTTCGGCCGTACTCCCGTTGTTGTCGCTGTCGTTGGGGTCGGTGTAGAGGCCGGACGCGAAGCCCTGGACGCCGGGGTCCTCGTCGAAGGGTCCGCCGCCGCGCACGGCGTCGCGGGCCCGGTCGGAGAACGTGGCGATACCGGTCCCGGCCATGTTCTTCTGGGTGGCCTGGACGAACCGGGCGTCGTCCGCGACCTCGCCGAAGTTCCAGCCCTCTCCGTAGAGGACGATCTTCTTGCCGTCGACGCCGTCCTTGGCGACGGTCAGCGCGTCGAGGGCCTTGCGGACCGCCAGGATGTTGGCCTTCGGGTGGTGGCCCATCAGGTCGAAGCGGAACCCGTCGACCTTGTACTCCCTGGCCCAGGTGACGATCGAGTCGACGACCAGCTTGCCCATCATGGCGTTCTCGGGGGCCGTGTTGGCGCAGCAGGTGGAGGTGGCCACCGAGCCGTCGGCGAGGAGCCGCTGGTAGTAGCCGGGGACCACCTTGTCGAGCACGCTCGTGTCGGCCTGCCCGCTGGCGGGCGTGTGGTTGTAGACCACGTCCATGACGACCCGCAGACCGTCCTCGTTGAGCGACTTCACCATCTGCCGGTACTCGACCGTGCGGCGCGTCCCGTCGGGATCACTGGCGTACGAGCCCTCCGGCACCGTGTAGTGGTACGGGTCGTACCCCCAGTTGTACGCGTCCTTCGCGGCGCTCTTCGCCACGCACTCCTGCTGCTTGTCGGAGTCGGCCGCGTAGGAGGCGAGATCGCAGTCGGGGACCGCCTGGTCCGCCTTCTTCTCGGGAATCGTGGCGATGTCGAAGGCGGGCAGGAGATGGACGTACGACGTCCCGGCCCCGGCGAGCTTCTTGAGGTGCCGGGAGCCCGTGCTGTCCTTGTCGGTGAAGGCGCGGTAGGTGCCCTTGTCCTTCGCCGGGACGGTTCCGTCCTCGACGGAGAAGTCACGGATGTGCAGTTCCTGGATCTGCGCGTCCTTCAGCGGTACGGCCCTGGGCTTCTTCAGGCCCGACCAGCCGCCGGGGGCGAGGGACTTGTCGTCCAGGTCGACGACGAGGCTGCGCCCGGAGTTCGCGGTGAGGGCGACCGAGTACGGGTCGGTGACCTTGTTGGTGACGAGTCGGCGGACGCTGGGCGCCCACACCTTCACGACGTACCGGTAGGGCTTGTTCTTCCAGGATCCCGGCCCGGTGACGGACCAGACCCCGGAGGCGGAGTCCCGCTTCATGGGGGCGGTCGTGCCGCCGATCTCCAGCGAGACGTCCTGGGCGGTCGGCGCCCAGACGGCCAGCGTGGGCCGGCCGCCGCGGAACGTCGGACCGAGGTCCGCCTTCGTCGCGGCCGTCCCGTACACGTCGTCGAGCACGCCCGCGATCTGTACGCCCGTCGCGGCGAGCACGGCCCCGTTGGCGGCCCGCTGGGAGGCGACGAGCTGGCCGCGCAGGGCCTCGCGCACCCGGTCGCGGTCGCGCGGGTCGACGGACCAGGCGCTGTAGTCCTTGAGATGCGGGAAGGCGGCCTTCTGGGCGTCGGTCAGGGAGGTCTTCCCCAGCCGCAGCCACCGTTCGTCGCTGCTGGTGAGCGTGCCGTTCTCCGCCTCGATGCTGCCCTTGCGGGAGTACAGCAACTGGGTCGACGCGGCGCTCTCGTCGCCGTTCCAGGCGACGGTGTTCCGGTCGATCCAGACCGCCTTGGAGGTGGCCAGGTCGAGTGCGGCGGCGCTGCCCGCGGGCTGCGGCAGGAGGTACTTCTCCCGGCCGCCCAGCATCCACACCTCGTGGCCGTTCGCCGTGAGGTCGAGCGACTGGTCGGTGGGGAGGTCCTTCTCGTCGCCCTTGTGGAGGATGTAGCTGAGGCTCGTGGCGCCCTCGGTGAGCGGCACCTCGTAGACGGCCCCGAACGCGTCGGTCCGCACCGGCTCCAGGGGCTTCGACCAGTCCGTGGGGTTCGCGGCGCCGGTCCAGGTGTGCAGACCCCAGCCGTCGTACGTGCCGTCGGCCCGGTGGTAGTGCAGGACCGCCTTGGTCCTGTCCGGTGCCGGGTGGTCGGCGGCGGGCTTCTCGGTTCGTACGGCCTCCTTGCCCTGCTCGACCCAGACCTCTCCCGTCTTCGTGACGTCGATCGTGCGGTCGGCGGAGACGTCCTTGGTGCCGTCCTTGTCGATGACGAGGAAGTTCACGGCCGAGGCGCCCGGCTTGAGCTTGACGTACGCGAAGGCCCCGTAGGCGTCCCGGCCGACGAAGTCATGACCCGCCGGCCACGTGGTGGCCTCCCCCTCGGCGATGTCGCCCCAGGCATAGAGGCGCCAGTCGGTGTAGTCCCCGTCCGCGCGCTTGTAGTGGACGATCACGTCCTCGCGCGAAGAAGCGGTCGGCACCTCCTCGGCGGGCGGGGTGCCGGTGATGGAGGCGGCCGTCGCACGCGCGGTGCGCCCGGCCGAGTCGACGACAACGGCCTTGTAGCGCAGGGCGGTTCCGGCCGGCACGTCCTCCCCGACGACCTGGGTGACCTTGTACGGCGCGTGGTCGGCGGAGCCGAGCGTGCGCCACTTCCCGTTGCCCACCTGCGCGGCGAAGGCGACCCGGTTGAGCTGTCCCCCGTCGACGTCGGCGGCGATCTCGACGGTGCCGGTGGCACCGGCGGCGGGCGCCTTGAGCGTGACGGTCGGCTTGACGGCGGGCGGGGCGAGCCGCCCGGCAGCCTTGTAGACGACGGAGGACCCGGCCGGAACGGTCACGGCGACTCGCCGGTCGGACCCGCTCTTCAGCGACTTCTCCGTGCCGTGGATCCCACGGAAGGTCATGCCCGCGGACCCGGTCGCGAAGGTGGCGCTCTTCGCCTCGTCCGCGTTGTTCACGGCGACGACGTACTCGACACCGCTCTTCGCGTCGGTGCGGGAGAAGGCGTAGACGCCGGCGCCGTCGGCCGCGTACCGCTCGGTCTGCACACCGTCCGCGAGGGCGGGCTCGGCCTTGCGGAGCTTGGCGAGCGCGGCGATCTGCCGGTACAGGGGCGCGCTCGTGTCGTACGCGTCCTCGGCGTGCGTACGGTCCGTGCCGAGCTGGTCGTCGTCCAGGTAGTCGGCGGTCTTCGACGCGAACATGCTCTGGCGGGCGTCCTTGTCGCCGCCCGCGCCGGTGAAGCCCTGCTCGTCGCCGTAGTAGACGACGGGGTTGCCGCGGCCGAGGAACATCAGCTCGTTGGCCAGCTCGGCCTTCCTCACCAGCTCGGCGTCGGACGCGCCGGGGTCGTCCTGCTTGAGGAACGTGCCGATGCGGCCCATGTCGTGGTTGCCGAGGAAGGTGACCTGCTCGTACGCGTTGGCCTTGTCCGTCGTGTACTTGTAGTCGTCGCCGAACACCGAGGCCAGCCGCTGCGCGCTGCCGCCCTGGGAGGCGTACGCCCGTGCCGCGTCCTGGAAGGGGAAGTCCAGCGTGGAGTCGAGGCGGCCCTCGGTGACGTACGGGGAGGTGATCGACGTGTCCGCCGAGTACACCTCACCGAACATGAAGAAGTCGTCGCGCCCCTGCTTGGCCGCGTACGCGTCGAGCGCGGTCGCCCACTGCGTCCAGAACTCCATGTTCACGTGCTTCACGGTGTCGATCCGGAAGCCGTCGATGCCGAAGTCCCGCACCCAGCGCTGGTAGATCTTCTCCATGCCGGTGACGACCTCGGGACGCTCGGTCCACAGGTCGTCGAGCCCGGAGAAGTCACCCTGCTCCGAACTCTCACCGGCGAAGGTCGAGTCGCCGCGGTTGTGGTACATCGACGGGTCGTTGAGCCACGACGGCACCTTGGCGTTCTTCTTCGCGGGAGCCACGACGGGGGTACGCGGGAAGGAGTCAGGTTCGACGGAGGGGAACCGGCCGGCCCCGTCGGCGTAATCGGCGTCGTCGAAGGGCTCGCCGTCCTTCGTCAGATACGGGAACGCGCCCTTGGAGAGGTAGGAGTACGACTTCTCCTCGTAGTCGACGACGTCGGCCGTGTGATTGGTGATGACGTCGAAGAAGACCTTCATGCCCTTGCCGTGGGCCTTGTCGATCAGCCGCTCCAGGTCCGCGTTCGTGCCGAAGTGCGGGTCGACCTGCGTGAAGTCGGTGATCCAGTAACCGTGGTAGCCGGCCGAGGTGTTCTCACCGGTGCCCTGCACGGGCTGGTTCTTGAAGATCGGCGCCAGCCAGATGGCCGTCGTGCCGAGGTCCTTGATGTAGTCGAGCTTCTTCGTCAGGCCCTTGAGGTCGCCACCCTGGTAGAAACCCTTGTCGGTGGGGTCGTAACCGGTGGCGAGCCGGGAGCCGGTGAGGCCGCCCCTGTCGTTGGCGGTGTCCCCGTTGGCGAACCGGTCCGGCAGGACGAAGTAGAACTGCTCGCGGGTGAGGTCGTTACGGGCGGGCGTCTTCGCCAGGGCCGCGTCCGAGGGGGGCGCGGGTGGGGTTGCCGCGCGGGCGGCGAGGGGCTGGACGAGCACGGCGGCGAGGGCTGCGGCGGCGAGGGCCGCGGTCCGTCTCGGTATCACAGGCCTGACTCCTTGCGATGGGATCGGCGCGACGCTATCCCCGCCGAAACACTTTCTGCAAGAGCCTTGCAAGCGTAAGAAAGAGTTTTCAACGACGGCCGCGGTCGCCCCGGTTCAAGAAAAAAGACTGCGCAGTTCCCCGCGCCCCTAGGTGGGACGGGGCGCAGCCCCTCCCCAAGGGGCGCGGGGAACGGCGCGAGCACCCCCCACCGAACCCGCACGTCCAGGGGCGCGGGGAACTGCGCGGCCAGCCCCCACCGGGCCGCACGTTCAGGGGCGCGGGGAACTGCGCGATCGTTTGGGCCCGCCCCCAGCGGCCCGCAGACGGGCGGGGGTTTTCAGGGGCGCGGGGAACTGCGCGATCGTTGAGGCCCGCCCCCACCGGCCTCCAGGCGGATCAGCAGGCGGACTTGCCCGCGTACACCGCCAGCGCCGTGTTCGCGGCGAGCGTCGCCGTCAGCTGGCCGGACCCGTTCACCGTCACCGTGGACCCCGCCTGCACATTGCAGTACGTGCCCGCAGCGAGCGACGTCTGGTACGTGCGCGAAAGCGACGACGACTCGTGGTTGATCGCCACGAAGCCCTTGCCGCCGCGCCCGAAGGCGATCGCGTCACCCCCGTTGTCCCACCAGTTGGAGACCGACTCCCCCCGGACGGCGTTACGGAAGCCCACCATCGACTGGATCTCCGGCCACGCGTGCTGGCACTTCCACCCGTCCTGCCAACAGGCGTTCACGGACCCCCCGTTGGGCGGTCCCGCGTCCGTGGACGAGAACTCGTACCCCGAGTTGATGTCGGGCGCCCCGTACGGGTACGCCAGCATGAACACGTTCGCGAGCGTGTAGTTCGCGTTGTCCTTGTAGCTGAGCGTCGACCCGTTGCGCTCGGTGTCGTGGTTGTCGACGAAGACGCCCGAGACACCACTGCTCATGTACCCCCAGCCCTCCCCGTAGTTCTTCAGGTAGGCGAGGTTCTCGTTGTTGAAGACCCGCTTGAGGTCGAACGCGTACCGGAACTCCTGCACATCCCCCGTGCCGGTGTACTCGGTCGGCTGGACCGCCTCCCCGGCCCCGTAGATGGCCTCCTGCTTCCAGTACGCGGACGTGTTGCTCAGCCGGCCCTTGATGTTCGCGAGGTCGGCGGCCGGTATGTGCTTGGCCGCGTCGATGCGGAAGCCGTCGACGCCGAGCGACAGCAGGTCGTTCATGTACTTGGCGATGGCCCCGCGGACGTACTCCTCGCCGGTGTCGAGGTCGGCGAGTCCGACGAGTTCGCAGTTCTGGACGTTCGCGCGGTCCTGGTAGTTGCTGATCTGCGAGGTGCAGTTGTCGAAGTCGTACGACGAGTACAGGCCCGGGTAGTCGTACTTCGTGTAGGACGAGCCGCCCGTACCCGTGCCGCTGCCGGCCGACATGTGGTTGATCACGGTGTCGGCGACGACCTTCACGCCCGCCGAGTGACACGTGCTGACCATGTTCTGGAAGGCCGTACGGTCACCGAGGCGCCCGGCGATCTTGTAGCTGACGGGCTGGTACGAGGTCCACCACTGCGAGCCCTGTATGTGCTCGGCGGGCGGGGAGACCTGGACGTATCCGTAACCGGCCGGGCCCAGCCGGTTGGTGCACTCCTTGGCCACGGACGCGAAGTTCCACTCGAAGAGGACGGCGGTGACGTCCTTGGTGCCCGGTGGGGAGGCGTGGGCGGTACCGGCGGTGCTCGCGGGGACGACGAACGCGGCGGCCGCCACGGCGAGCGCGCAGGACAGAGCTCTCTTGGCCATGTGTGGGGGTCCCTTCTCCGTTGAAGGTTCTTGCTGCAAAATTCAACAGCAGTGCGGTGCCGCAGATCGTAGAAGCCCGCCTCCCAAAGCGGAAGACGGGCTTCTGAAAATTCCTGAAACTTCTTACAGGACGCGCCGGTTGGTGAACGGTCAGTCGGCGATCCACCACACGGTGGCGTCGGCGGGCACCTTCGCCTCGCCGTCGTCGGTGACGGTCACCTCGCCGCTCGCGAGCAGCACCCGCCCGTACGCGCGGACGGTCGCCGCCTCTCCCCCGGTGTTGGCGGTGCACACGAACGCCCCGCGCCGGAAGGCGAGCACGCCTTCGGCCGCCTTCAGCCACTCGACCCGGTCGCCCGCGCCGAGGTCGGCCTGCTCACTGCGCGCGGCGAGCGCGGCCCGGTACAGCTCAAGGGTCGAACCGGCGACCCCGGTCTGCGCCTCGACGCTCAGCTCGCCCCACCCGGCGGGCTGCGGAAGCCAGCTGCCCCCGCCGCCGAAGCCGTACGAGGAGCCCTCCCGGTCCCACGGGATCGGCACCCGGCAGCCGTCACGGAACCCGTCCTGGCCGGCGCCCCGGAAGTACGCGGGGTCCTGGCGGACCTCGTCCGGCAGGTCGACGACGTCCGGCAGGCCCAGTTCCTCGCCCTGGTACAGGTACGCGGACCCGGGCAGCGCGAGCATCAGCAGGGTGGCGGCGCGGGCCCTGCGCAGACCCAGTTCACGGTCTCCGGCGAGCCGGATCTGGGTGCCGAGCCCGGCCGGGTTGGCGAACCGGGTCGCGTGCCGGGTCACGTCGTGGTTGGACAGCACCCAGGTGGCGGGGGCGCCCACGGGCCGCATCGCGTCGAGCGTCCGGTCGATGCAGGCGCGCAGTTCCTCGGCGTCCCAATGGGTGCTCAGGTACTGGAAGTTGAAGGCCTGGTGCAGTTCGTCGGGGCGCACGTAGTTGGCGGTGCGCTCGATGGTCGGCGTCCATGCCTCGGCGACGAAGATGCGGTCGCCGGAGTACTCGTCGAGCACGAGCCGCCACTGGCGGTAGATCTCGTGCACACCGTCCTGGTCGAAGAACGGCATGACATCGTTGCCCAGGAGCTTCAACTGCTCGTGGGATCCCAGGTCGGGCAGCCCTTCCGCCTTCACAAGGCCGTGGGCCACGTCGATCCGGAAGCCGTCGACGCCCATGTCGAGCCAGAACCGCAGCACCGAGCGGAACTCGTCGCCGACCGCCGGGTGGTCCCAGTCGAAGTCGGGCTGCTCGGGCGCGAAGAGGTGGAGGTACCACTCGCCCGGGGTGCCGTCCGGCTCGGTGACCCGCGTCCAGGCGGGGCCGCCGAAGATGGACTCCCAGTCGTTGGGCGGCAGTTCACCGTTCTCGCCCTGGCCGGCGCGGAAGTGGTAGCGCTCCCGGGTCGGCGAACCGGGCCCCTCCGCGAGGGCGCGCTTGAACCACTCGTGCTGGTCGGAGGAGTGGTTGGGGACGAGGTCGACGATGATCCTCAGGCCCAGTTCATGGGCGTCGCGGATCAGCGCGTCGGCGTCGAGCAGATTGCCGAACATGGGGTCCACGGCCCGGTAGTCCGCCACGTCGTAGCCCGCGTCGGCCTGCGGCGAGGCGTAGAACGGGCTGAGCCACACGGCGTCGACGCCGAGGTCGCGCAGATACGGGAGTCGGGAACGTACGCCCTCCAGGTCGCCCATGCCGTCACCGTTGCTGTCGGCGAAGCTGCGCGGATAGACCTGGTAGATCACCGCGTCACGCCACCAGTCGCGGCGGTCGGCGACGGTCACAAGAGCGGAGTTCGGCGCCGGGTCGGCGGAGTGCTGGCTCATAACATCCTTGATACGTGACGGAGTTCATCGGGCAGCGCCCCGAAGGGGCGCGGGGCTGTATCGATATGCGGCTTCCGCCGCGTGGGCGCGACCAGCCACAGCGAGTCCGCAGACGACGGACAACCCGCAGCGCGCCGCGTACGGCTAACCCTTGGTGCCACCCGCGGTCAACCCGGTCACCAGATTCTTCTGCACGAGGTAGAAGAACGCGGACACCGGAATGGCCACGAGCACAGCCGTCGCGGCCATCAGATTGCGCTGGGCGTCGTGCTCACTGACGAAGCTCTGCAGCCCCACCGCGAACGTGTACTTCGTGTCGGACAGCATGAACGTCGAGGCGAACGCGACCTCACCGAACGCGGTGATGAAGCTGTAGAACGCGGCGACGGCGAGCCCCGGCTTGGCGAGCGGCAGGATCAGCCGCGCGAACGTACCGAAGGGCGAGAGCCCGTCGACGCGTCCGGCCTCGTCGATCTCGAAGGGGATCGTGTCGAAGTACCCCTTGAGCAGCCACGCGCAGTACGGCACGGCCGTCGAGCAGTAGACGAGGATCAGGCCGAAGTAGTTGTCGATCAGCTGGAGTTCGCTGAGGATCTCGTACATCGGGACCATCAGTACCGCGACCGGGAACATCTGGGTCACCAGGAGCACCCACATGAACTTCTTGTAGCCGGGGAAGCGCATGCGCGAGACCGCGTAGCCGGTGGTGGCGGCGACCAGGACGCCGATGACGGTCGTGCCCAGCGACACGACGAGCGTGCTCCACAGCCAGTCGAAGAACGGCGTGTGCCGCAACACGAACGTGTAGTTGTCGAACGTCATCTTGCCGAGGATGCCCCCGGGGTGCAGATAGTCGTCCTTGTCCGGGCCGAGCGACAGATAGATCAGCCAGGCGATCGGGAACAGGGCTATCAGGCTGGCGACGACGAGGATGCCGTGCGAGGTCAGGGCCCCGGCGCGACTGCGCTCGCCGCGCCGCGGCCCCTTGCCGGCCGGTGCGGTGCCCGCGGGCGTCCCGTCCACCGGGGGCGGGGTCTTGACGGTCGTGGTGCTCATGGGGGCTCCTGCCTCAGATCGCGAGCTGCTGCTCGTTGCGGGCCAGCCAGCGGCGGTAGACGGAGGTGAAGACGATCAGGATGGACAGCAACAGGACGCCGTACGCGGCGGACTGCGCGTAGTCGCGCGGCTGTTGGCCGAAGCCCAGGTAGTAGGCCCAGGTGACGAGGATCTGCGCGTCCGGCGCGGTGTCGCCGAAGAGCAGGAAGATGATGGCGAACTGGTTGAACGTCCAGATGACGCCCAGCAGGACGACGGTGGAGCTGACCGACTGCAGACCCGGCAGGGTCACGTTCCTGAAGCGCTGCCAGGCGTTGGCGCCGTCCATCTCCGCGGCCTCGTACAGGACGGGGTCGATGGACTGCAGTCCGCCGAGCAGCGAGACCATCATGAACGGCACACCGCACCAGGTGTTGACCATGATCGCGGCGGTCCGCTGCCAGAAGGTGTCCTCGAGCCAGAGCGGCGAGGGCAGATGGACCGCGTCGAGCATGGAGTTGATGATGCCGCCGTCGGCGAGCATGAACCGCCAGCCGAAGACGGTGACGAAGGTCGGCACGGCCCACGGCAGCACGAGGATGAGCCGGTAGAAGGTGCGGCCCTTGAGTTTCTGGTTGAGCAGCAGCGCCAGCCCGAGCCCGATGACGTAGTGGAGCAGCACGCACAGCGCCGTCCACACGATCGTCCAGATGAAGTGCGACCAGAACCGGTCGTACGCGGTGGGGCCCCACAGGATGTCGGCGTAGTTGTCCAGGCCGATGAACTCGTACGTGGCGTCGATGTGGTTGACGCCGATCGTGCGGGCCGAGTTGAGGCTGGTGGCGTCGGTGAACGTCAGGTAGATGCCGCGCACCAGCGGATAGAGCACCAGCACACCGAGCACGACGACCACCGGGGCGGTCATCGCGTACGCGTACCAGTACTTCTGGTACGAACGCTTCATGCGCTGGAGCAGGCCGGGGCGCGGGGCCCGGCTCCCCCGGCGCTTGCCGGTCGCGCGGTCGATGACGACTGTCATGATTCGACACCTTCTGGAAAATCAGGGGCTGCTCAGCAGGCCGGTGGGTCTGCGGGCCTGAGCCTGTGGGCCGGTCGTGGGCCGGTGGCCGCCGGACGCGCCCCCCGTTCTGGACGGGGACGGATCCGGCGGCCACCCGGTGTCACTTGCTGAAGTCCGGGACCAGCTTGGCGATCGCGGTCTCCGCGTTGCCCAGGCCCTTGTCGAGGGACTCCTTGCCACCGGCGATCTTCGGCAGCTCGGTGTCGAGCGGACCCCACAGCGAGCTGTACTCCGGCAGCGCCGGACGCGGCTGGGCGGCGGCGAGCACACCCTGGTAGCCGGCGATCCCCGGGTCGGACTTGACCTCGGTGGTGTAGGCGTCCTCGCGGGTCGGCAGCGTGGAGTTCTTGAGGGCGATGGTCTCCTGCGACTTCGCCGACGTCATGAACTTCAGGAACGTGAGCGAGGCCTCCTGGTGGGCCTTGTCCGAACCCGCGTACACGGAGAGGTTGTGGCCGCCGGTCGGGGCGCCCGCCTTGCCGCTGGAGCCGGCCGGGACGGTGGCGATACCGAGGTTGCCCTTGTCCTTGAAGGCCGAGCCCTTGTAGAAGTTCGTGATCTCCCACGGGCCCTGGATGATCGAGGCGACCTTGCCGTTGACGAAGGCGTCCTGGATGTGGGCGTACGCGTCGGCGGTGGTGTCGGCCTTGTGCAGGCCCTTGCCGCTGAACAGGCCCTGCCAGGTCTTGTAGCCCTTGACCGCCTCGGGCGAGTTGACGGTGATCTTCTTGGCGTCGGCGTCGACCGTGTCGGTGCCCTCGCCGTGCAGGAACGACTGCGCGTAGTAGGCCTGGGTGGAGCCCCAGTAGCCGTCGACGCCCGTCTTCTCCTTGACCGTGCCGGCGTCCGTCTTGAGGTCGGCCCAGGTGGTGGGCGCCGCGTCGATGCCGGCCTTCGCGAAGAGTTCCTTGTTGTAGACCAGCGCGAGGGTGTCGGTGACCAGCGGCACACCGTACGTCTTGCCCTCGTACTTGGCCTGCTCGATCAGGCTGGCCTGGAACTTGTCCTGCTCCGCGAGGGCCTCGGTGCCGTCGAGCGGCAGGAAGAAGCCCTTCTTGGCGAAGGCGGGGGTCCAGCCGACCTCGGAACGCAGGATGTCCGGGGCGCCCTTGGAACCGGCGGCGGTGTCGAACTTGTTCTGCGCCTGGTCGAAGGGCACGTTGACGTACTTGACCTTGATGTCCGGGTTGGCCTTCTCGAATTCCTTCACGAGGGCCTTGTACGTCGGTGCCTCGTTGGTGGCGTTGGACGTGTCCCACCACGTGAGGGTGACCGGGCCGTCCGCCTTGCCACTGTCGTCGCTGTCTCCGCCGCAGGCCGTCGCCGCGAGGGCGAGGGACGCCACCAGTGCGGTGGCCGCTATGCCACGCCGCATGAGTTCTCCTTGAGGGTGAAAGCCCGTGTGCTTGAGGGAGCGGCCCCGTCCGCCGTCCCTGCCGACTCGCCGACCGCACCGTTGCCGCCGTCGGGCGACGTGAACGTAACAGCGATGTAAGCGGCGCGAAAGGCCTTGCAGCAAAAAAGTGCAAGACCCGCGGACAGTTACCCCGCCGTGACCTCTTCGGAACCGTCCCGATCTGCCGCTATGCCTTGCCACAGCGGCATTCATGGGGTGCGGGGCCGCCGTGCAAGACTCTGCAAGCTCTTGCCATACTCGTCCGTCACGAGGATCATCGGCGCTCGGCGCCTTGCAGGAAACACCCCGTCCGCACGGGCGCACGCGGCGGACGACGACCACCCCGCCACGACACTGCCGACCAGAATCACGAGGGAACGCGATGACGCAGCAGCCCGGAGCGGGCCGTCCAAGTGCCCGCGCACGGCGTTCGTTCAGTGGGCAACGCGATCCCCGGCCGGTACAGTCCAATCCCGTGACCACA
This sequence comes from Streptomyces sp. NPDC127119, assembly GCF_042677425.1. Taxonomy (NCBI): domain Bacteria; kingdom Bacillati; phylum Actinomycetota; class Actinomycetes; order Kitasatosporales; family Streptomycetaceae; genus Streptomyces; species Streptomyces sp. NPDC127119. The sequence goes on from NZ_JBHXTO010000063.1 coordinate 45,693, forward strand.
CGGCTTGCCGACATCGCAGCGCAGGCGGGGGTGAGCGAAGCGACCGTCAGCCGGGTCCTGAACGGGAAGCCGGGCGTCGCCGCCACCACCCGCCAGTCCGTACTGGCCGCGCTCGACGTGCTCGGCTACGAGCGGCCCGTACGGCTGCGCCAGCGCAGCGAGGGGCTCGTCGGGCTGATAACCCCGGAGCTGGAGAACCCGATATTCCCGGCCCTGGCCCAGGTCATCGGCCAGGCGCTGACGCGGCAGGGCTACACGCCGGTGCTCGCGACGCAGACCCCGGGCGGCTCCACCGAGGACGAACTGACCGAGATGCTGGTCGACCGGGGGGTCGCCGGCATCATCTTCGTCTCCGGACTGCACGCGGACACCTCCGCGGACATGCAGCGCTACGAGCAACTGCGCGGGCGGGGAGTGCCGTTCGTCCTCATCGACGGTTTCTCGCCAAAGGTGCAGGCGCCCTTCATCTCCCCGGACGACCGGGCGGCGATGGCCCTCGCGGTCACGCACCTCGTCTCGCTCGGCCACACCCGGATCGGCCTGGCGCTGGGACCCAAGCGGTTCGTGCCGGTGCAGCGCAAGATCGAGGGCTTCGTCCGCACGATGCAGGACCTGCTGGGTCTGGCCACGGCGGACATCGAGGAGCGCCTGGTCCAGCACTCGCTGTACACGCTGGAGGGCGGACAGGCCGCCACCGCGGCCCTCATCGACCGCGACTGCACGGCGATCGTCTGCGCGAGCGACATGATGGCGCTGGGTGCCATACGCACGGCCCGCCAGCGCGGGCTCGAAGTCCCGGACGACATCTCCGTCGTCGGCTTCGACGACTCCCCGCTGATCGCGTTCACCGACCCGCCCCTGACCACGGTCCGCAAGCCGGTCCCGGCGATGGGCCAGGCCGCGGTGCGGACGCTGCTGGAGGAGATCGGCGGGACCCCGGCCCCCCACAGCGAGTTCGTGTTCATGCCCGAACTGGTGGTGCGGGGCTCGACGGCCTCGTCCCCCGGGGACCGCAACCGCGCCTAGCGATACCGGCGGCACCAGCCGTACCGGCCATATCTGCGATACCACCTAGGGGTACCTCTCAGGGGTGCGGGGCGGGCGTTCTCGTGCGCAGGAAGTAGTGCCTCACCTACTTCAGGTGTAGAACGTGCGGCCAGGACCCACCCAAGGGATGATCGGTCGGGAAAGGCTCATCTGGCAGACTCTGTCCCTATGGGTGAGAGCACCGTGACGACACTGGAAGGCCAGGAGCAGGCCCCTCCACAGCCCGTCGCGGACGAGGCGCACGGCAGCGCGGGACACCGTCTCCTGCGAAGGCTGCGTACGCCTCGCCGCCCCAGGCTCTGGTTCGAGATCCTGCTCATCGGAGTGAGTTACTGGACGTACTCGCTGATCCGCAACGCCGTTCCGGAGCAGCGGACCCAGGCGCTGGAGAACGCCGACTGGCTCTGGAGGATGGAGCACCACCTCGGCATCGCCGTCGAGGAATCGGTCAACCATGCCGTGAACTCGGTGACTTGGCTGATCGTCGGCATGAACTACTACTACGCGACCCTGCACTTCGTGGTCACCATCGGCGTCCTGGTGTGGCTCTACCGCAGCCATCCGGGCCGGTACGCGGCCACGCGCACGGTCGTCTTCGCCACCACGGGTGTGGCCCTGGTCGGCTACTACCTGTATCCGCTGGCCCCGCCGCGCCTGATGACCGGCAACGACTTCATCGACACGGTCGTGGTCCACCAGACCTGGGGCTCGATGGCCTCCGGCGACCTGAAGAGCATGTCGAACCAGTACGCCGCGATGCCGTCCATGCACATCGGCTGGTCCCTGTGGTGCGGCCTCACGATCTTCGCCCTGGCCTCGGTCCCCTGGGTCCGGGTCCTCGGCCTGCTCTACCCGGTGGCGACCCTCGTGGTCATCGTCGCGACGGCCAACCACTTCTGGCTGGACGCGGTGGGCGGCATGGCGTGCCTGGCGTTCGGCTACACGGTGGCGAGGCTCTGGTACGGATCGCTGCCGTACGCGCTCCCGCAACAGGTCCCACAGCCCGTGCCGCCCAAAACCTGAGAGGCCGGGGCGGGGTCACTCCCCGCCTCCCCCGGCCTCCCGCAGCGCCGCCAGGAAACTCCGGAGCGCCGGTGTCGGCTCCGCGGCCTCCCGCACGGCGGCGAAGATCGCCCGCACCGGCTCCGGCCGCCTGACCTCCCGTACGACCACTCCGGGGTGCCGGCTGCCCAGGCCCAGGCGCGGGACCAGACTGACGCCGAGGCCCGCCGCGACGAACCCCTGCGCGGTCACGTAGTCCTCGCTCTCCACCACGAACCGGGGCCGGAAGCCGGTGGCCTCGCACGCCGCGAGCTGTGCGTCCAGACAGGGCCCCGGCCACTCGCTGCCGACCCACGGCTCCTCGGCGAGGTCGGCCAGCGCCACGGTCCGCCGCCCCGCCAGCGGGTGCCCCTTCGGGAGCACGGCGCGATACGGATCGTCGAGCAGCCGCACCAGCCGCACGCCGTCGGCCCCCTCCGTCTCCCCTTCCGGCCGCACCACGAGGGCCAGGTCCGCCCGCCCCTCCCGTACGTCCGGCAGCGGATCCTCGGGGTCGATGAGCTTCAACTCGATCTGTACGCCGGGGTGTTCGATCCGGACCCGGGCCACCGCCGGGGCGACCAGCGCGGCCCCCGCCGTCGCGAAGTACCGCACCGCGAGCCGCCCGGTCCGGCCCGCCCGCAGGTCGTCGAGCGCGGTCTCGGCCTCGGCGACCTGGCGGCCGATGGCGTCCGCGTACCCGGTGAGCAGCAGGCCGGCCTCGGTGGGCCGTACGCCCCGGCCGACCCGTTCGAGCAGGGGCGTACGGGCCTCCTTCTCCAGCACCGCGATCTGCTGGCTGACCGCGGAGGGCGTGTAGCCGAGGCGGGTCGCCGCCGCCGTCACGGACCCGCTGGTGACCACGGCTCTCAGCATCTGCATGCGTCGCACATCAAGCATGTAGGTGAGGTTAACAGTGCATGCAACATCTTTCACTTGTCCTTACGTCATACGTGACTCACCGTGGACGCATGCCGCTCACCTCCACGCTCCGCATGGCCGCCCTGGCGCTCCTCTGGGGTTCGGGTTTCCTGTGGATCAAACTCGCCCTGAACCACGGGCTGTCCCCGGCCCAGATCACCATCACGCGCTGCGCGCTCGGCACGGCCGTGCTCCTGCTCCTGGCCCGTTCGGCGGGCCGGCGCCTGCCGCGCGACCGCGGGACGTGGGGCCACCTCGTCGTCGCGGCCCTCTTCTGCAACGCCGTCCCGTTCGCGTTGTTCAGCGTCGGCGAGCAGACGGTCGACTCGGGCGTCGCGGGCGTGCTGAACGCGACGACTCCCCTGTGGTCGCTGCTGATCGGCGTCGCCCTGGGCACGGACCGCGGACTCGGCCGCGTCCGGCTGGCCGGCCTGTTCCTGGGCTTCGCCGGTACGCTCCTGATCTTCGCCCCGTGGCATCGTTCGGGCCTGCTGACGTGGGGCGCGCCGGCCCTGCTGGGCGCGGCGGCGAGCTACGCGGTGGCCTTCGCGTACATGGCGCGCACGCTTACGGGGCGGGGGGCGCCGTTGGCTGTGTCCGCGGCGCAGCTGCTGACGGCCACGGCGTGGACGTGCGTGGCGCTTCCGGCGGCCGGGCCCGTCCGCACCGACGCCACGGGTCTCCTGGCGGTGACCGCGCTCGGTGTCCTCGGGACGGGGGTCACGTTCTACCTCAACTACCGCCTGATCGCGGACGAGGGCCCGACGAGCGCGGCGACGGTCGGGTACCTGTTGCCGGTGGTGTCGGTGGGGATGGGGGCGGTGGTGCTGGGCGAGGAGATCGGACTGCGGGTGGTGGTGGGGATGGGCGTGGTGCTGGCGGGGGTGGCATTCTCCCGCCCCCGCCGCCCCTACCCGTCCCGTACCTGCCTCGGGGGCGCTGCCCCCGAACCCCCGGTCCTCAAACGCCGGACGGGCTGAGATGTCCCCGGGCGGCCGAAGGTCTCCAGC
>NZ_JBHXTO010000064.1:0-49063 GCF_042677425.1 Streptomyces sp. NPDC127119
ACCGGGGACGCCCCGGGGCGGGGCGGCCCCACCGGCCGGCCCTGCGGCGGAGCGGCCCGGCCCCGGCCGGCGCACGCCATCGGGGCCGCCCGCACCGGACACGGAAGCCTCCGGAGGAACCGTCGATGCCCGCCCCGACGGGCGCGGCGACGGTGCGGCGCCCGGCCCTGCCCGGGGCGAGCCCGCCCCGAGGCCAGCCCGCCCCGGGGCCGATCCCCGTACCGCCCGCACGGCGGAGCGGGCCGGGCCCGGCCGGGTCCCTGGTCCGCGCACGCCCTCGGGGCCGCCCGCGATGGCGCCCTCGGGTGGCGCGGGCGGCTCCGGTGGCACCGCGAGGGCCGGTGCGGAGAGGCGCGGCCGTGTCCGTGGCGCGGGGCCCATGCACCTCCGGGGCGGACTCGTGGCGCCCGGTCTCCCCGTTCTGCGGGTTCGGGAACTGCGCGTTTCCTACGGCGGGTTCGCCGCTCTGGACGGGGTCGACCTCGATCTTCCGGCCGGTCGGGTCACCGCGGTCGTCGGGCCCAACGGGGCCGGGAAGAGCACGCTGTTCCACTGTCTCGCCGGAACCGTCCGACCGGTGTCGGGCAGGGTCGTGCTCGGCGAACGGGACATCACCCGGCTGCCCGCCCACGCGCGGACACGGCTCGGCATCGCCCGCACGTTCCAGCAACTGGCCCTCTTCCCGACCCTGACCGTGGCCGAGAACGTCCGCGTGGGCGCCGAGCAGGGGCGTGTCGTGGACCCGGGAGCGGTGGAACGGTCCCTGCGGCTGCTCGGGCTCGACGGGGCCGTACGGACGCTGCCGGCCGCGGACCTGCCCACCGGAACCCTGCGACGCGTCGAACTCGCCCGCGCCCTCGCCGGAAGCCCCCGCGTCCTGCTGCTCGACGAACCCGCCGCCGGGCTCGACACGCGCGAAGTGACGGCACTGGCCCGCGTGCTGCGCGCGCTCGCCGCCGACGGAACGACCCTGCTCGTCGTCGAGCACGACCTCGACCTGGTGGCCGACCTCGCCGACACCGTGCACGTCATGAGCGCGGGCCGCGTCGTCGCCTCCGGCCCCGCCGACCACGTACTCGACGGGCTGGACGAGCACGCCGGGTCCGCCGGGTTCGACGGGTTCGACGGATGAGCGCGGCCGGGATCTCGCTGCGCCACGCGCGCGTACGCTACGGCCCGCTGGAGGCCCTGCACGGCGTCACCCTGCACGCGCCCGCCCCCGGCGTCACCGTCCTGCTGGGCCGCAACGGCTCGGGCCGTACGACCGCGCTCCGCGCCCTGGCCGGCTCCCTGTCCCTGTCCCACGGCGCCGTGGTCTGGGACGGCGCCGACGTGACGCGCCTGCCCGCGTACGAACGGGCCCGCCGGGGCCTGTGCCTCGTCCCGGACCGCCGTGCGGTGTTCGCCTCGCTCACGGTCCGCGAGAACCTCGAACTGGCCGCCGCCGGGCGCCCCCTCTCGCCCGCCCTCGACGCCTACCCCCGCCTCGACACCCTGCTGCCCCGGAGAGCGGGCACGCTCTCCGGGGGCGAGCAGCGCATGCTCGCCCTCTCCCGCGCCCTGCTGGCACGCGCGCGCGTGGTCCTCGTCGACGAGCCCGCGCAGGGCATGTCCCCGACGGTCGCGGCCCGCACGTACGAGCTGCTGCGCGGCCTCGACGCCTGCGTGGTCGTGGCCGAACAGCGGCTGCCGCCCGGCCTGTGCGCCGGCACGACGATCGTGTACGAACTCCGGCGCGGCGCGGTCGTGTTCAGCGGCGAGGCGACGGAGACGGCAACGGCAACGGGTCCTCCAGGGTCGGCGAAGCCGAGGTGACCGGCGCGGAGGGGACGGCCGAGGGAACCGAAAGGACCGGCGGGGTCGGCCGGGTCGGCTGCGTCGGCTGCGTCGAGGGAATCGGCGGAGTCGGAGTGCTCGGGCGGCTCGGGCGGCTCGGGGCGGGCGTGGGTGCACTCCCTCCCCCGGCCTGGGAAGTGGGCCGCCGCCCAGGGCCCGCGCTCTTCGGAAGCCGCAGCATCGTGCCGACGTTCAGGCGGTCCGGACGCGCGCCGACCATCCGCCGGTTGAGCTTGTAGAGCGCCTTCCACCCGCCCTTGACGCGGTACGACCGGGCGATCGACGAAAGGCTCTCCCCCGGCCTCACCACGTGCGCGCGGCCCGTGAGCCCGTACCTCTTGGAACAGACGGGCCACGCCTTCCAGCCCTGGACGCGCAGTACTTCCTCCGCGACCTTGATCTGCTCGTCGCGCGTGGCCAGATCGGCCCGCCGGGCGTAGGCGAGGCCGCCGAACGTCCGCCAGGTGGGCTGCCAGAACTGCAGCCCTCCGTAGAAGCCGTTCCCGGTGTTCGCGTTCCAGCGGCCGGAGCTCTCGCACTTCGCGACGCAGCTCCACGGCCACCCGTCCTTCGCACAGGCGTACGGCGCCCGGTCCGCCCTCGCGGGGCCGGGCGCCGGGGTCGGTGGTGCCGCCGCCTCCGCGGGGACCGGCAGGGCCAGAACCGCGGCGACGACGGCCGCGTACCGCATGCGCTTGATCGACATCGGGCCACGCTAGGTGGGGCCGCGACGGCCTTCCACGAGCCGCGCGGACGGTCGCAGAGCACCCACCCGGTCGGCTGCGGGCCGGTGGGGGCTGAACGCGCGGTTCCCCGCGCCCCTGAAGGGCGAAAGCAGGGGCGCAGCCCCTGGCTTTCGAGGGGCCGCGAGGAACTGCGCGGCCCGCCCCCACCGGACCCGCAGCCGAGCCCAGTCCCTCAGATCCTCAGCCGCTGTCCGGGAACGATGACATCGGGATCCCCGCCGATGACGGCCCGGTTCGCGGCATAGACGCGCTGCCACGTCGTCCCGTGCCGCGCCGCGATCCCGCTCAACGTGTCACCGCTGCGAACGGTGTACCCACCACGAGCCGAGCCGCGCCCGGTATGCCCCACAGATCGCTCCACCGCCTTCGCCGACTTCGACGATGCCGACGGTTTCGACGACTTCGGCGACTTCGACGGCTTCGAAGGCGCGGCCTTCCCGGTCGCGCCCCCCGCCGGAGCACTCTCGGACGCACCAGCGCGCGCCGCGCAGGTGGGCCACGCGCCCCACCCCTGCGCACGCTGCACCTTCGTGGCGACAGCGATCTGCTGCGCCCTGGAGGCCTTGTCGGCCGTGGACGCGTACGCCGTGCCGCCGTACGCGCGCCAGGAGCCGGCGGAGAACTGGAGCCCTCCGTAGTAGCCGTTCCCGGTGTTGATGTGCCAGTTGCCGCCGCTCTCGCACTGGGCGATGCGGTCCCACACCCCACCGTCCGCCGCGGCGGCGTTGCCGTTCGCGGCGAGCAGTCCGAGCGGGGCGAGCAGGGCCGCCCCGGCGAGAACCGCGGTCGTACGAGCCTTACGGGTGTTGTCGGCACATTCGGACATGTATTTCCCTCTCGAAGGACCCGGGGTCCCCCGAGGCGGCACGGGACCGCCGCGTCTCGACGCGGTCGCCCCGACCCGCCCCGTCCGCCGGAGGTGGTGCGAAGTGCTGCGGTGGTGCGGGTGGCGGACGTACCCGAGCGGTGCTCGCTGCACACGGCGGAGCAATGTAGAGAGTGGAGAGGCCCGATTTCAACCAACTCCTTGTCATTCCAGGCCAGTTCGCCGTTACCATAGGTATCGTCGATTTTGAGCCACCCACTTCATTCGTGGATTTCCTGATTTGTCGACCATCGACCCCGGTGATCTGTGACTCACGTCACCGGACCAACTTCCCTACTGATCACGGGAGTTGGCGTGGAGTGATGGATTCCGCCGCCGGGTTCACCCTGCGCGCAGGATGGTTCGATTCCGTTCGCTCTGGGGCGTGACCCCCGCCACAGATCCTCCGTTGTCTTCTTCATGAGCCGGGAACCCTTCCGGTTCACGGACCGGGAGCCCCCGGCCACAACACGCACCGCACCCGAGGAGCCCCCCGTGCCGCGCATGCTCGACGTCAGCGACGACGTACGCGCCGAGATCGGCGACGAAGAAGCCGACCGGCTGCTCGCCGGAGAGAACGCCCCGGGCAGTTACGACTGCACGTCCTGCCGCACCCAGGGCGACTCCGAACAGGAGCGCACCAGCACCGTCCTGTTCATCGGCGACGAGACGGCCGTACTGGCGTTCGCCCACTCCACCTGCCTGCCCTCGCAGGTCGTCCAGGTGACCGAGGAGCAGTTGCAGGGCGCCGTCCGGTCCATCACCGGGGACGAGCGCCCCTCCGAGGCCCTGCCCGAGCAGGCCGTCCTCGGCGTCACCAGCGGACTGATCCTGCTCGGCGGCGAACTGCACCCCGCGCTCGTCGTCGAACCGACCGGGCGCATCGCCCGGCCCGGCACGACGGGAGGAGACGGCGACGACTTCCTGCCGCTCCTCATCGAGCAGGGCTTCATGCCGGTGAGCCGGCTCACCGAGGTGCCGCCCGTGCTGCACGGCTGGTCCGTGCTGCTCGCCGTGGGCCAGCTGCACGCGGTCCTGCAGCCCAGCAGCAGTGGCGGCTCGCCCGTCGCCTGGTGGCAGGCCCATCAGCCGCTCCAGGTCACCGACAGCTGGCGGGCGGCCGCCAACAAGCACCAGCAGGTGCTGCTGTTCGCGGCCCCGGTCGGCTCGATCGGCCGGCAGCCCCGCGAGGACCTGCTGCGCGACGCGCTCGACAAGGCCGCGGTGGGCGGCCGGCTGGTGGCGAGCGCGATGCCCCTGGCCGGCACCTGACCGACACCGCACCGGCAGCGGACCCGCACCGGACGGGTAGCGGACGGGTAGCGGACCGGTATGCGACCGGCAGCGCTGTGACCTGCGAAAGCGGGCGGTCGGCCGCATCCGAAGGGCGGCGGGGTCGTTGGCACGTACGTGTACACCTACGACACCCCCCGCCGCCTGCCCCACTCGTCACCGATCCCGGCCATGCGGCCGGCCCGGGACGCCACGGGCAGCTCTTCGGCCACCCCGATCTACGACGCGCTCTACGCGGAGTACCTCAGGACCTTCCGGGCCCTGCCGGGTGACCGCATGGGCGAGGAGGAGCTGGGCTTCACGGCTTTCGGGATCGGCCCCCACGCACCGGGGCTGCCCGGATCGGGCCTGCCCGGGTCAGGTCTGCCCGGCTCAGGTCTGCCCGGCTCAGGTCTGCCCGGATCGGGCCTGCACAACGCCGGTCTGCTCAGCAGCGGCTCGTACGGCTCAGGCGCGTACACCCCGACCGTGTACGGCATGCGGCAGGTCGCCGGGCAGCACCAGACGGGGTACGCGGCCACGCACCAGAGCCAGACGGTCACCTCCGTCTGGCAGCCGGCGGCACGGCAGCACTCCACGGGCCTGACCCCGGCGGCACTGCCGCCCGGCCCGCGCAGGGAACGCTGACGTGAGCTGAACAGGAACGGGAGAGGGCCCCTGCTTCACGCGGGGGCCCTCTCCCCTGTTCACGCACACCGCTCGCGCGGCGGCGGCTACTTCTTCTTGCCGCGCTTCTCGCGCACCCGCACCGAGATGTGGATCGGCGTGCCCTCGAAGCCGAACTCCTCACGCAGGCGGCGCTCCACGAACCGGCGGTAGCCGTGCTCGATGAAGCCCGAGGAGAAGAGCACGAACCGCGGCGGCTTGGTGCCCGCCTGCGTGCCGAAGAGGATGCGCGGCTGCTTGCCGCCCCGGATCGGGTGCGGGTGGGCGGCGACCAGCTCGCCCAGGAAGGCGTTCAGGCGGCCCGTCGGGACACGCGCCTCCCAGCCCGCCAGCGCGGCCTCGATCGCCGGGACCAGCTTCTCCATGTGACGGCCCGTACGCGCCGAGACGTTGACCCGCGGCGCCCACGCCACCTGGAGGAGCTCGGTCTCGATCTCCCGCTCCAGGTAGTAGCGGCGCTCCTCGTCGAGGGTGTCCCACTTGTTGAAGGCCAGGACGATCGCGCGGCCCGCCTCGACGGCCATCGTCACGATGCGCTGGTCCTGGACGCTGATGTTCTCGCTGGCGTCCAGCAGGATGACCGAGACCTCCGCCTTCTCGACGGCGGCGGCGGTACGCAGCGAGGCGTAGTAGTCGGCGCCCTGCTGGAGGTGGACGCGCTTGCGGATACCGGCCGTGTCGACGAACTTCCAGGTGACACCGCCCAGCTCGATCAGCTCGTCGACCGGGTCGCGGGTGGTGCCGGCGACCTCGTTGACGACCACGCGGTCCTCGCCGGCCACCTTGTTCAGCAGCGACGACTTGCCGACGTTCGGGCGGCCGATGAGCGCGATGCGGCGGGGCCCGCCGACCGCGATGCCGAAGGTCTGCGCCGGGGCCTCGGGCAGCGCCTCCAGGACGGCGTCGAGCATGTCGCCGGTGCCGCGGCCGTGCAGCGCCGAGACGGGGTGCGGCTCGCCGAGACCCAGCGACCAGAGGTACGAGGCGTCGGCCTCGCCGCTCAGGCCGTCGACCTTGTTGGCGCAGAGCACGACGGGCTTGCCCGCCTTGCGCAGCAGCCGCACGACGGCCTCGTCGGTGTCGGTGGCGCCGACCTTGGCGTCGACGACGAAGACGACCGCGTCGGCCGCCTCGATGGCGAACTCGGCCTGCGCGGCCACGGACGCGTCGATGCCGAGGACGTCCTGCTCCCAGCCGCCGGTGTCGACGAGCTTGAAGCGGCGGCCCGCCCACTCCGCGTCGTAGGTGACGCGGTCGCGGGTGACGCCCGGCTTGTCCTCGACGACGGCCTCGCGGCGGCCGATGATGCGGTTCACCAGGGTCGACTTGCCGACGTTCGGCCGGCCGACGACGGCGAGGACCGGGAGCGGGCCGTGGCCCGCCGCCTCGATCGCGCCCTCGATGTCCTCGGCGTCGAAGCCCTCTTCCGCGGCGAGCTCCATGAACTCCGCGTACTCGGCATCGCCAAGCGCCCCGTGCTCGTGCTCCGAGCCGTCGGGCTGGATCTGGTCGTTCATGAAGTCCGTACCTCGTTCATCGTGGTGATCGGTGGAACCGCCCGTATCGGACGATCCACTACTCAAGTACTCAAGTGTTACTCAGCGCCCGGTGAGACGCCTGGCGTTTTCCAGGTGCGCGGAGAGCTGCTTCTGGATGCGCACGGTCGCCTCGTCGAGCGCCTTGCGCGTACGCCGTCCGCTGCCGTCGCCCGCCTCGAAGGGGTCGCCGAAGACGACGTCGACCCGGCTGCGCAGCGGGGGCAGCTGCTTTATCAGCCGTCCGCTGCGATCGGTGCTCCCCAGGACGGCGACCGGCACGATCGGGGCCCCGCTGCGGACAGCGAAGTAGGAGAGCCCGGCGCGCAGCGAGGCGAAGTCTCCCTCGCCACGGGTGCCCTCGGGGAAGATCCCGAGGACGCCGCCGTCGTCCAGGACGCCCAGCGCCCGGGTGATCGCGGTGCGGTCGGCGACCGTGCGGTCCACCTTGACCTGCCCGATGGCGAGCAGGAAGGGGTCCAGCGGGCCGACGAACGCCTCTTTCTTGATCAGGAAGTGCGTGGGCCGGGGTGCCACACCCATGACCATCGGGCCGTCGATCATGTGGGAGTGGTTGACGGCGAGGATCGCCGGGCCGGTCGCCGGAACCCGCCAGGCCCCCAGGACGCGCGGCTTCCACAGTCCGTACATCAGGCCGACGCCGATACGGCGGCCGACGTCGGCCCGCCGGGCCGTCGGGGCTGTGTTCGGGGCTTCGCTCACTTCGCGGCCCGCTTCTCCTCGACGAGGGTGACGACGCACTCGATGACCTGCTGGAGCGTGAGGTCGGAGGTGTCCACCTCGACCGCGTCGTCCGCCTTCGCGAGCGGGGAGGTCTTACGGGTGGAGTCGGCGGTGTCCCGCTTGATGAGGGCCTCGCGGGTGGCGGCGACGTCGGCGCCCTTCAGCTCACCGCTGCGGCGGGCCGCGCGGGCCTCCGGCGAGGCGGTGAGGAAGATCTTGAGGTCGGCGTCGGGCAGCACGGTCGTACCGATGTCCCGGCCCTCGACGACGATGCCCTGTCCGGCCGCCGAGGCGATCGAGCGCTGCAGCTCGGTGATCCGGGCGCGCACCTCGGGGACGGCGCTGACCGCGCTGACCTTCGAGGTGACCTCCTGGGTCCGGATGGGGCCCGCGACATCCGTGCCGTCGACCGTGATGGCGGGCGCCGCGGGGTCCGTACCGGACACGATGTCGGGCTTGCCGGCCGCGTCCGCGATGGAGGCGGGGTCGGCGATGTCGATGCCGTTGTCCACCATCCACCAGGTGATCGCCCGGTACTGGGCGCCCGTGTCCAGGTAGCTCAGGCCGAGCTGCGCCGCGACGGCCTTCGAGGTGCTCGACTTGCCGGTGCCGGAGGGACCGTCGATGGCGACAATCACGGCCGGGGTGGTCCGGGCGTCGGTGGATTCCACGGGTGCGGACACCTTCCTGGTACGGGGTACTGGCTGGTTCGGGCACGAGCGCGCCCCGAACAAGGTTACTGGCTCCCCGGGCCCCGGCTTACGGACCCCGCGGCGCCCCGGCCCACGCCCCCACCGCCGCCTCCGTCACCGTCCCTGCGCCAGGTTCACGACGATCACCAGGATCAGGACCGCCACCAGGATCGTCAGCCCCACGGCGAGAGGCCGTGCGGTGTCCGGCAGCCAGGTCGGCGCCTGGTGCGGCGGCGGCCCGGCCTGTTCCCTCCGCCGCCTCTGCCGCCTCTGCCGCGCCGGACCCGTCGGCTGCCCCGGCTGCTGCCCCGTCGGCTGCATCAGTTGCATCTGTTTCGTCTGCCCCGAGACGGCCGAGGCTGCCGACGGGTCCGGCGCGGTCGGTGTGGTCGGTGCGGTCGGTGCGGTCGGCGGGGTGTCGTTGAACACGTCGTGCCCCGTGACCGCGGCCCGCGCGCACCAGGGGCAGGCGGTCAGATGGGAGCCGTGGCTGTGCCGCGGCCGGTCCGGGCAGACCCGGGCCAGGCGGCGTTCCTCGTCCAGGGCGCGCAGCCATTCCTGGGCCTGGGGCCGGACGGCCGGGTCGGTGACCCCGGGCCCGAAGGCGCGGCGGGCGAGGGCGAGCAGCGCGGGCGGCAGGATCGTCGGGTCGACGACACCGCGCGGGACGATCACGCAGCCGGGTGCGGCGACGTAGGAGCGGCTGGCCGCGATGTTGTCCTTGACCGTCGTCTCGGACTCGCTGTCCCGCGGCACGCCTCCGAAGGGGTGGTTCCCGGCGGTCAGGAGCTGGTAGATCAGCACGGCGAGGGCGAAGTCGTCGCTCTGCCGGGTCGCGGGGCCGCCCGCCAGCCGTTCCGGGGCGGCGTAGTCGGCGGTCTGCATCAGACAGGGGAACTCCTCGTGCGTCGCCGGGTCGGTGAAGGCGATGGAGTCGCAGTCGAGGAAGGTGACGAAGCCGTTGGCGTCGACGACCACGTTGTTGCTGGAGAAGTCGCCGACGACCAGACCCTCGTAGTGCATCCGGGCGGTCATGAAGGCGAGGTTCCAGCCGACGCCGAGCATGAACCGCCAGTCGGTGCGCTCGGGGAAGAGCCGCAGTCGCTGGGCGCGGGTGAAGAGGCCGACGAGCTGGACGTGCCCCGGCTCGCCGAACCGGCGCATCGCGTAGCCGAGGAACTCGCCCTCGGTGCCCCGGGCCACCGCCGTGGGCCAGGCCAGTTCCGGCGGCTGGCCGGGACCGATGGGGCGACCGCCGAGCGGGGTCAGGGTCAGCATGCGTTCCAGGCGGCGCTCCTGTTCCGCGCCGGGCGGCTCGCGGTAGAGCTTCACCACGATCTGCCCGTGGTCGGCGACGGGGTAGACGGCCGCCTGTCCGCCTCCTTTGAGGGGTTGCGGGCCGAGCGTCACCCGCCGTCCGTCGAGGAGGACTCGCTGTCCTGTCGGGGCGGTCATGGGCCGGGCCCCGTCGAGTCCCGGCCGGCACCCCGACGACCGGAACCCTGACCGCCGCCCCGATGACCAAAGTCCCGGCCGCCGCCCCGGCTCATGCGCCGGCCGTCCTGGCGGTCCTGGCGGTCATGGCCGTTCTGACCGCCCGGAGCAGTGTCTTGTCGTCGGCGTTGAGGGCGGTCAGCCGGTCGGAGCGCAGCAGGGCCGCCAGGTCGTCCTCGTCCCCCTCGGGGTCGTCGCCCGGTGTGTCCAGGGACCGCAGGACGGCCGAGGTGAAGGAGGCGTTGGGCACCGGCGGCCGGCCGCCGAGCGCGGCCTGGGCGAGCCCGTCGGTGGACAGGAGGACCCCGTCGACACCGTCGTCGCGTACGCAGGCGGTGCTCAGCCGGTCCTCGGCCCCGGGCGAGGTGAGGAAGACGGTCTCGTTGCTGTACTCGCTGACGGCGGCGGGCCGCGGCAGCAGATGGAACTGCCGCTCCCCGTCACCGGTGCGGCCCGCCCGCAGGACGACGAACCCGTCGCCGACCGAGAGATGGCCGAGCCAGGCGGGGGTGAGGACCACCACGGTGAGGGTGGTGGCGAAGTCGTACGCCTCTCCCCCGGTGCGGAGCAGGAACTCCTCGCAGACCTCGCGGAAGGCGTCCGTGAGCAGGGTGTGGACGGCCTCGCCGGGCGGGCAGTGCCGGGCGGCCCGGCGGGCGAAGCGCTCGGTCGCCAGGTCGACCGCCAGCCGGGCCCCCTCGCCGGACCGGCTGCGGCTGCCCGCCCCGTCCGCGACGGCGAGGACGGTGGCGGTCCCCGCGTCGGCATGCCCCCAGGCGTCCTGGCAGGGCAGACCGCTCTGCCGGTGCCGGTACCCCTCGACACTCAGCCCGTGGACCCGCCAGCGCTCACTCACACCGCCACCCCGCTCGCGTCTCCCACCCCGCTCGTGCCTCCCATTCACGCCTCCCAGGCCGGGCGCTGCGTCCTGAACTGGGCGAAGATCTTCTCGAAGACCTCGTCCCCGGCGCCGCGCTGCTCGGCGTTGGCGCTGGCCGACATCATCTGGAGCAGCTCGCGGAACGGGAAACCGTGCAGCCGGGCGTTGAAGGCGGGCGCGAGGGCTTTGAGCACCTGCTCGCCCATGTCGGAGATGTCGCCGACGCCGATCGCGTACAGCCGGTACTTCCGGGCCCGCTGGTCGTCCGTGAGCATCGGTACGAGGCGCTGCCAGGCGTTGGTCCAGCGGCCGGTGCCGTCGGTGGGCAGGCCGTCCGTGACCAGGCAGATCTGCGGGCGGTAGTACTGCAGCCCGCCCGCGCGCAGTTCGGCCTTGCGGTCGGCGACGATCCGTACGGCCAGTTCGAGGGCCTCGGTGAGCAGGGTGACCCCGGCGGCGGCCAGGACCGGGGCCTGGAACGCGTGCGCCGGTACGAAGGGGCTCACGGGGATCTGCGGGGGCAGCGGCTGCGCCCCTCTCCAGGCGCACACGCCCTGTCCGCCGAAGGTGACGACGGCGACCTCGACGCTGTAGCTGAGACTCACGTCGTCGTGGAGTTCGCGGGTCCAGGAGTGCAGCGCGTCGTTGAGGGTCTGGATGGGCGGGCCCGTCATGGAGCTGGAGGTGTCGAGGCAGAGCACCAGCGGCAGGCGCTGTGCGTTGTTCTCGAACTCGATGTCCGCGTACGACGCCGGGAGCGTCCGGGGCTGCCGTTCGTTGCGCATGGTCTCTCCGCTGGTCTCTCCGCGAGGCAGGTGGGTCGGGCGGTTCGGGCGGTTCGGGCGGTCAGTCGTGCTCGTCCGTGGCCGGCGGCCGGTGGTGGCACGGGACGGCGAGCAGGACCTCCGCGGGTCCGGAGGCCTCCTCGGGACCCGCCCGCGCGGGGTCCGTCACGTCGACCGGGCTGCCGGGTGCGGGCGGCGGGCTGCCGGAGTCGGTCCACTCGGCCCGGTGGAGACAGTGGTCCAGCTCGACGTACCCCTGCGGGTGCAGCCCGGTGCGCACGGTGGCCGTCCGGCGCGGTGCCTCGGCTTCGCGGTGCCGAGGCCGGTGCCGGTGCCTGCGCAGGAGCGGCAAGGGCCGGGGCGCGCCGCGGTGGCGGGGGCCCCGGGCGGGGTCGGGTCCGGCCGCGGCGGGGACGGGGTTCACCCGGGTGCGGCGTACGGCGAGGACGAGCAGGGAGAGAAGGAGGGCGAGAGCGGTGGCCGCTCCGACGGCGAGCCAGACGAGCGTGCGCCGCTCGCCCGCCGCGGCGGTCACCGCATGCCCGGCGGCCACGTCGGCAGACATCGACAGCATGATTCCGCGACTCATGGCACCCCCGTCCGCCGTCCCGTCCGTCATCCCGTTTGACACCCCGTTCGGGAGCGGGAAAGCACATCGCATATTAGAGGCGAACATCGGCCCGCCGGATAGCCGTCGGGACATTTCGCAGCCGTCTTATGGACCCCTTTTCCTAGAGGTGGAACATCTCCTGGCACCTGGTGAACATCTGCCGCGCGTGTTCCGTCCAGTCACCGGCCAGTTGCTCGAAGTCGTGGGGGGTCATACGGCTGGTGAGCGGGAGGACGCAGACTCCGGCGAGGCAGGGGCGGGGGCCGCGGACGTCCCAGACTGAGAGCATGGGGATCAGCTGTTCGGTATTCCACGCATTCGCCGCGGCGGCGGCCGGAGCCAACTGATCCTCCCGTAGGACATGACCGTCCGTCATGAAGGCGACGAGCAGTTTTCTGGTGGTCATGAAACGAATGGTGACCACGCCGCCCGTTTCGGGAACGGCGAATTCCAGAGTGACGGAAGTGGAATCCGATACGGCCGATCCGGCGTTGCTGCGGCCGGCCCAGTTCTCCACCAGCCGCCGCCAGTGGGCGCCCACTTCGGGGAGGGGGCCGAAGGCGGCGTCAGCGTGCGCCACGACGTGCCGCCTCCCTGACCATGGTGGCGGTCAGCCCGGCGTCGAGCAGCGCCTGCGCGTGCAGCAGCAGACAGGAGGGGACGCTCGGGGTGAGCCCGCGGTCCCGGCCCTGCCCCGGCTCGACGCGGGCGGCGAGGTCCTTGACGCGATCCCGTACGGCCTCGGCGACGGCGGGCGGCGGCCAGTCCGCGGCGTCCCCCACACCGGTGAGGAACTCGCCCAGCAGGACGTCGAGGCCGGGCCGCTCCTCGGGCTGCCGGGCGAAGCAGCGGGTGAGGATGGCGTGCAGTGCGTCCGGTACGTCGTCCAGGTCGGGTGAGCCGTCGACGACCCGGTAGATCACATCGGCGGCGTCCCCGAAGGGCGGGTGGCCGGTCGCCGCGTGGACGAGCACGCCCGCCAGCGAGAAGACGTCGCTCGGCGGGCCGACCGGCCGGGCCATCAGCTGCTCCGGCGACATGTAGTGGGGGGTGCCCATGGTGATGCCGGGCTGGGTGAGTTTGGGCGCCCCGGACAGCAGGGAGATGCCGAAGTCGATGACGCGGGGTCCGTCGGCGGCCAGCAGGACGTTGGCGGGCTTGAGGTCCCGGTGCACGAGCCGGCCCGCGTGGATGGCCTGGAGCGCCTCGACCAGGCCCGCGCCCAGGACGCGTACCTGGGTCTCGGTGAAGGGGCCCGCGGCGCGGACGGCCTCCGAGAGGGCGGGGCCGGGTACGTACACGGTGGCCAGCCAGGGCGGGTCGCCCTCGGGGTCCGCGTCGACGACGGCCGCGGTGAAGGCGCCGCCGACGGCCCGTGCGGCCGTCACCTCGCGCGCGAACCGCTGCCGGAACTCCGGGTCGGCCGCGTACTCCGGCCGCACCACCTTGACGGCGACGGCCCGCCCGCCGGGCGACCGGGCGAGATACACCCACCCCATGCCACCCGATCCGAGCCGCCCCACGATGCGGTACACCCCCACCCGCAGGGGATCACTGACCGGCGTCCGCACACGGCCCACCTCATTCGCGCGGAGTTACGCGGAGACACGTAGAGCAACGTAGAGAAACGCAGCGATACCGAGTGTGCCCCGAACCTCCCCACGGGGAAGCCCGGTCGGCCCACATCTACGGCCGAACCACGCACCAGCCACCCGGGCCGCGCCCCTGCTGCCGCCCCCTACTGCCGGATAGCCCAACCCCGCTCCCGCAGCGCCGCGGTCAGCACCGCCGCCGCCGACGGCTGCACCGACAACTCGATCAACCCCACCTGCTGACCGGTCGCGTGCTCGATACGGACGGCCTATCCCCAACGCCCCCCTCGCACCGCTCGGCGCCCGGGGCGCCTCCCGGGCTTCGGGCGGCTGCGGCGGCCTCCGACCGCCGACACCGGGAACCCGCCCCTACTGCCGGATAGCCCAACCCCGCTCCCGCAACGCCGCGGTCAACACCGGCGCCGCCGACGGCTGCACGGACAACTCGATCAACCCCACCTGCTGACCGGTCGCGTGCTCGATGCGTACATCCTCGATGTTGACGCCCGCGCGGCCCGCGTCGGCGAAGATGCGGGCCAGCTGGCCCGGCTGGTCGTCGATGAGGACGACGACGCTCTCGTACGTGGCGGGAGCCGTGCCGTGCTTGCCCGGGACGCGGATCTGGCCGGCGTTGCCGCGGCGCAGGACGTCCTGGATGCCGTCGGTGCCGGCGCGGCGCTTGGCCTCGTCGGAGGACTGGAGGGCGCGCAGGGCCTGCACGGTCTCGTCCAGGTCGGCGGAGACGTCCGCGAGGAGGTCGGCGACCGGGCCGGGATTCGCGGAGAGGATGTCGATCCACATCCGCGGGTCGGACGCGGCGATCCGCGTCACGTCACGGATACCCTGCCCACAGAGGCGTACGGCGGCCTCCTCGGCGTTCTCCAGCCGTGCGGCGACCATGCTGGACACCAGGTGGGGCATGTGCGAGACGAGCGCGACCGCACGGTCGTGGGCGTCGGCGTCCATCACCACGGGAACGGCCCGGCAGAACGAGACGAGTTCCAGCGCGAGGTTGAGCACCTCGGTGTCGGTGTCCCGGGTCGGCGTCAGCACCCAGGGCCGCCCCTCGAAGAGGTCGGCCGTGGCGGCGAGGGGGCCCGACT
The DNA here is from genome assembly GCF_042677425.1 of Streptomyces sp. NPDC127119. Classification (NCBI taxonomy): domain Bacteria; kingdom Bacillati; phylum Actinomycetota; class Actinomycetes; order Kitasatosporales; family Streptomycetaceae; genus Streptomyces; species Streptomyces sp. NPDC127119. The sequence goes on from NZ_JBHXTO010000064.1 coordinate 14,842, forward strand.
TCTCACGGCCCGACATGGGGTGCGACCCGATGTACGCGGACAGGTCGAGGCCCAGCGCCTCCAGTTCGCGGCGCGGCCCGCCCTTGACGCTGGCCACGTCGAGGTAGGCGCGCGCGACCCCGCCCCGCATCGCGTCGGCGAGCGCCCCGGCGACGTGCGCGGGCGGCGCCGCGACGATCGCCAGGTCGACGGGCCCCGCGGGCTCCTCGTCCGTGCCGGCGCCGAGCGCCGCCGCGGTACGGGCCTGCCCCGGGTCGTGGTCGGCGAGGTGCACGACGACGCCCCGCCCGGTCAGGGCCAGCGCGGCCGACGTCCCGATGAGCCCGGTGCCGATGACGAGTGCGGTTCTCACTGGGCGATGTCCTTGCGCAGCGCGCCCGCGGAGCCCAGGTAGACGTGCGCGATCTCGGCACGCGGCAGGTCGGACTCGATGTGCGCGAGGACCCGTACGACCCGGGGCATCGCCCCTTCGATGTCCAGTTCCTGCGCGCAGATCAGCGGCACGTCGACGATGCCGAGCTTGCGCGCCGCCGCCGCCGGGAAGTCGCTGTGCAGGTCGGGCGTCGCCGTGAACCAGATGCTGATCAGCTCGTCGGCGGTCAGCCCGTTCCGCTCCAGGATGGCGGTGAGCAGCTCGCTGACCTGCTCGTCCATGTGACCGGCTTCGTCCCGCTCCAGCTGGACGGCGCCCCGGACCGCTCGTACCGCCACGGTGACACTCCTCGTTCATGTACGGATCGGCTCTACCTCATCCAGCCTAGTCAGCCCTCGACGGCTCGACGCGCGGCGCCCGTCTGCCGAGACGGCCGCCCCTTTTTCGCTTCTCGCTCTCCCAATCTCCGCCAAGTGGCTCCTGTGCGCCTCTGGACGCGGGAGCCACGGTCCGCTTGCATGGTGAGGCTGTCCGCGCCACGCCTCGGGGGAGGCACGATGAAGCGTTCCGGACCACTTTTCACGCTCCTCGCGGGACTGCTGCTCGCCCTGTTCATGCTGTCGCTCAACGCGACGACCGGGACGCGCAGCACGACGACCGGGAGCGACGCGCCCGCCGATGCCGTGTCGGCGAGCCCGGCACCCGTGGCGACGGCCACGGTCACGCCGGGCAAGCGGTCGCCGTCGCCCAGCCCGTCCAAGCCCAAATCCACCGTGCCGAACGCCGACTACGCGGGCCGCACCGACGACGACTCCTCCGCGGTCGCGGTGACCCTGCGCGACGGCAAGGCGGTGGCGTACTTCTGCGACGGCCGGGACCAGGAGTCGTGGCTGAAGGGTGACGTCGAGGCCGACGGCAGCATGCGGCTCACGAACGAGCAGGACAGGACCCAGGTCCTCACCGGCAAGCTGGCGGGGAAGCGGATCACCGGCACGGTCGACATGGGGCAGCGGAAGTACGGCTTCACGGCCGCCAAGTCCCTGAAGCCCAACGCGCTGTACCGCGCCACCGACACCGTGTCCGACACCAAGATCGACGGCGGCTGGATCGTGCTGCAGGACGACAGCCAGGTCGGCATCCTCAAGCGGGACGGCAAGGCGAGCCCCGCGCCCCGTATCGACCCGGCGACCGGCACGGTGACGGTCGACGGGGAGCAGCTCACCGCCCGCCCCGTAACCCCTTGATCCCGTGGAGCCCCTTGATCCCCGGGCTCCACCCTTCGCTCTTCGCCCTCCGTTCCGCCCTTCGCTCTTCGTGCCACCTCCGCTCCGCCCCATGACCGCGAGATCGCGTGACCGCTGGGAGCCGACCATGACAGTGGACCCGAACGCAGCAACCCAGGGTTTCCCCGCACCCGACCCGGCCCGCCGGGGCCCGGGAGCCGCCCGCTACCTCGTACCCGCCCTGGTCGCGAGCGCGGTCGCGGTCGGCCTCGGCGTCTACGGGAACGTGCACGACCCGGAGGGCACCGCCTTCAACCTCGCGGGCTTCAGCAGCACGAGCGCCGTGAAGTCCTGGCTGGCCACGGTCGCGGTGGGCTTCGCGGTCGTCCAGCTCGTCTCGGCACTCATGCTGTACGGGCGACTGCCGGGCCCGAGCTGGTCAGGCGTACTGCACCGCTGGTCGGGCCGGATCGCGTTCCTGGTCGCGGTACCGGTGGCGGTGCACTGCCTGTACGCGCTGGGCTACCAGACCTATGAACCGCGCGTCCTGTGGCACTCGCTCCTGGGGTGCTTCTTCTTCGGTGCCTTCAGCGCCAAGATGCTGCTGCTCCGCGCGGAGCGACTGCCCGGCTGGCTGCTGCCCATCGTCGGCGGGCTCGTCTTCTCCGTGCTCACGGTGATCTGGCTGACCTCCGCCCTCTGGTTCTTCCGCACCTTCGGAGTGACGACATGACCCATCCCTCGACGCGGCGCACGGTGCTCGCGACAGGCGCGGCGGGCGCGGCGAGCGCGCTGCTCCCGGGCTGCAGCAAGTACGGGGACGAGAACAGCGGGGGTGACACGGAGGAAGCGTCCTCCGCGGCCCCCTCGGGCACCGCGGGCGGTGAGGCACCCGGCGGTGGCGGTGGCGGTGGCGGTGGCGGTGGCGGCAAGAAACTCACCAAGACCGCCGACATCCCGGTCGGCGGCGGGAAGATCTTCAAGGACGAGAAGGTCGTCGTCACCCAGCCGGAGAAGGGCGGCTTCAAGGCCTTCTCGGCGGTCTGCACCCACCAGGGCTGCATCGTCGCCAACGTCTCGGACGGCACGATCAACTGCACGTGCCACGGCAGCAAGTTCAAAATCGCCGACGGCTCGGTGGCCGGCGGCCCGGCACCGAAACCGCTTCCCGCGAGGCAGATCACGGTCGAGGGAGACGCGATCGGCCTCGCGTGACCCGCGTGATCCGCGTGACTCGCGTGACCCGCAAGGGCGAAAGAGCGGCCGCAGAGGGGCCGAGGAGGCAGCTCAGGCGTCCCAGAGCGCGCCCAGTGCCACCAGGTCACCCTGGTGCTCGATCCTGTCGGCCCACTCCGTGGGCCAGGCGTCGGCACCGAGGTACGCCCCCGCGAAGGCACCGGCGAGACACGCGATCGAGTCCGAGTCCCCCGAGGTGCAGGCGGCCCGGCGCAGGGCCGTCACCGGCTCGTCCACGAAGAGCAGGAAACTCAGCAGACCGGTCGCGAGGGCCTCCTCGGCGACCCACCCGGCGCCGGTGGCCAGGCACGGGTCCGTCTCGGGCGACGGCGACCGCAGGGCCTGCCGAAGCCGCTCCAGAGCCTCCAGGCACTCGTCCCAGCCCCGCGCGATGAAGTGCGTGGGCGTCGGGTCCTGGGCGCGGGTCCACAGATCACCGAGCCAGCGCTCGTGGTAGTGCGTCCGGTTCTCGTACGCGTACGACCGGAGCTGTCCGACCAGGCCGGTCGGTTGGGCGCCCTGCGCGAGGAGCCGTATCGCGTGCGCGGTGAGGTCGGCGGCGGCCAGCGCCGTCGGGTGGCCGTGCGTGAGGGCGGCCTGCAACTGGGCGGCGCCGGCGCGCTGTTCGTCACTGAGCCCCGGGGCGAGACCGAGGGGTGCCACGCGCATGTTGGCACCGCAGCCCTTCGAACCCACCTGGCTGGCGTCCTGCCAGGGCAGGTCCTCACGCTCCAGCAACTCGCAGGCCGTGATGCAGGTGTTGCCCGGTGCGCGGTTGTTCTCAGGTGACCGGTTCCAGGCGATGAACTCCTTGCGCACCGACTCGGCGAGTTCCCGCGGCCCGAGCAGCCCTCTGTCCATCGCGGCGCGCAGCCCCCGCGCCACCGACAGCGTCATCTGCGTGTCGTCGGTGATCCACGCGGGATCCGGCAGCTCCAGCTCCCGCCAGGGCCCGTACGCGGCAAGGATCGACGGCACGTCCTTGAACTCGGTCGGGTAGCCGAGCGCGTCCCCGAGGGCGAGCCCCACCAGCGCCCCGGTGGCGGCCTGCTTCCTGACGGTCGTGGTCATGAGGACGATCCTTTCGAAGCCGAAGCCGAAGCCGAAGCCGAAGCCGAAGACGAAGCCGAAGACGAGGACGAAGGCGAGACAGAAGTGGACGGCGAAGTCGATGAGGCCGACGGGGACGACCCGGCCGCCGCCGCCCGCAACAGCGGCGGATGCAACGCCGTCGCGCCCCCCGCCCGATACAGCGCGGCAGGCTTCCCCCGCCCCCCGGTCAGCCGCGCCGCCCCCGGAACCGGTTCGACGAACCCGGGTGTGGCGAGGACCTTGCGCCGGAAGTTCGGGCGGTCGAGCGCGGCCCCCCACACCGTCTCGTAGACCTGCTGCAGCTCCCCCAGGGTGAACTCCGGCGGGCAGAACGCGGTGGCGAGGCAGGTGTACTCCAGCTTCGCGCCGATCCGTTCCCGGGCGTCGGCGAGGATCTGGTCGTGGTCGAAGGCGAGCGGCCCGAGTCCGTCGTACGGCAGCCAGTGCGCGCTGGCCGCGTCGCCGCCGCCGCGCGGCTCGGGAGCGTCCGGCAGCAGCGCGGCGTACGCCACCGAGACCACCCGCATCCGGGGATCGCGGTCCGGCTCGCTGTACGTGCGCAGTTGCTCCAGGTGCAGCCCGGAGACGTCCGTCAGACCGGTCTCCTCGGCGAGTTCGCGCCGGGCTGCCGTCCCGGCGGACTCCTTCGGCAGCACGAATCCCCCGGGCAGCGCCCGGCACCCCGCGTACGGCTCCTGTCCGCGCTCGATCAGCAGTACCTGGAGCGCGCCCGCCCGGACCGTGAACACCGCGAGATCGACGGTGACGGCGAAGGGCTCGAAGGCGTGCTTGTCGTAGCCCTCCATGCCCCCTCCTCGTGTGGCCTCGGCGGCCGTCGGTGCACCGTGCCGGGCGACGGCCGACGGACCGGGACCACCCCCGTGGGCCCTGCTCCTCCGGTCGCGCCCGGCACGGGCGTTTTCTTAATGGTCATCACGACTATAAATCGTGGACCGCATCCCCACAAGCCCCCGAACGCGGAGCGGCCGGTCCCGGGAGAACCCGGAACCGGCCGATGCCGTACTACGAGAGCAGCCAAAAGCTGAGTGAGGCCGAGAAGAGCCTAGAAAGGCGGAGGCTCCTAGAGGCCGACTTCCTGCATCAGCATGCCGACCTCGGTGTTGGACAGGCGTCGCAGCCAGCCCGACTTCTGGTCCCCGAGGGCGATCGGTCCGAAGGACACGCGCACGAGCTTGTCGACCGGGAACCCGGCCTCGGCGAGCATGCGCCGCACGATGTGCTTGCGGCCCTCGTGCAGGGTCACCTCGACCATGTAGTTCTTGCCGGTCTGCTCGACGACCCTGAAGTGGTCCGCCTTCGCGTAACCGTCCTCCAGCTGGATGCCGTCCTTGAGCTGCTTGCCCAGGTCGCGCGGGATCGGGCCCACGATGTGCGCGAGGTAGACCTTCTTCACGCCGTACTTGGGGTGCGTCAGGCGGTGCGCGAGCTCACCGTGGTTGGTGAGCAGGATGAGGCCCTCGGTCTCGGTGTCGAGCCGTCCCACGTGGAAGAGCCGCGTCTCGCGGTTCGTCACGTAGTCGCCGAGGCACTGACGGCCCTCGTTGTCCTCCATGGTGGACACGACGCCTGCGGGCTTGTTGAGCACGAAGAACTGGTACGACTGCGTGGCGACGGTCAGCCCGTCGACCTTGATCTCGTCGTTCTCGGGGTCGACGCGCATGCCCTGCTCAAGGACGATCTCGCCGTTGACCTCGACGCGGGCCTGCTCGACCAGTTCCTCGCAGGAACGGCGCGAACCGTAGCCCGCGCGCGCGAGCACCTTCTGCAGGCGCTCGCCCTCCTGCTCGGCGCCCGGGAAGGTCCTGACCGTCTTGACGTCGGGCTTGCCCGCGTACCGGTCCCTGTTGCGCTCCTCGGTACGCGTCTCGTACTCACGCGAGCGCGCGTTCTCCGTACGGCCGCCGCGCTGCTGGCCCTGCTTGGGGCCGCCCTTGGCGCCGCCGCGGGCCGCGTTGCCGCGCCCCGACTTCGCACCCTCGTGGGTGGCGCCGGGGCCTACGTCGTAGCGGCGCTCCTCCGGACGGGGCTTGCTGGGGCGCTTCGGCCTGTCGTCTGAGCCTCCCGCGCCGTTCTGCTGGGAGCCGCTGCCCGCGGGCCCCCGGGAGCCGAATCCGCTGCCGGAGGTACGGGGGCCACCGCTGCCGGAGCCGCGGGGACCGCCGCCGCCGGAGCCGCGGGGTCCACCGCCACCGGAGCCACGAGAGCCACCACCACCGCCGGACCCGCGGGGGTTGCCGCCCCCACCGCCGGAACCACGAGAGCCACCGCTCCCGCCGCTCCCGCGGGGGTTGCCGCGCCCGCCGCTGTTCCTGCCGCTGCCACTGCCACTGCTTCGCATCAAAGTTCCGTCGTCGTCGTGTCGTCTGCATCTGCGTCCGGCGCATCCGGATCGAACGACGGGACCCCTTCCAGCGTCTCTGCTTCGATCGCGTCCGCCTCCGGAAGGAAGGGCGCGAGCTCCGGGAGCTCGTACAGGCCGCGCAGGCCCATTCGCTCCAGGAAGTAGTTCGTCGTCCTGTACAGGATCGCACCTGTTTCGGGTTCCGCGCCCGCCTCCTGGACCAGACCCCTCTGAAGGAGGGTGCGCATCACGCCGTCGCAGTTCACTCCGCGGACCGCCGAGACCCTCGATCGGCTGACCGGCTGCCGGTACGCGACCACCGCGAGGGTCTCCAGCGCCGCCTGGGTGAGCCGGGCGTGCTGCCCGTCCAGGACGAAGCGCTCGACGGCCGCCGCGTACTCCGGGCGGCTGTAGAACCGCCAGCCGCCGGCGACGATCCGCAGCTCGAAGCCGCGTCTTTGGAGGCTGTACTCGTCGGCCAGCGCGCGCAGCGCGTCCGCGATCTGCCGCCTGGGCCGCTCCAGGATCTTCGCGAGGTGCTCCTCGGTGGCGGGTTCGTCCACGACCATGAGGACGGCCTCCAGCGCGGGCCGGAGGTCGAGATCCGCGACGCTGCGGGCCCCCTCGGGGGCTCCGGTGGTGTCCTCGCTCACACCTTCACACCTTCTTCTCCTCGACCGGATCCGGGACAGGATCCGGCGGCCGGTCGAACTCGTCCGTCACCGTCGGCTGCGCATCCCCCTCCCCGCCCGTCCAGCGCACCACCAGGTCCCCCAGAGCCTCCTCCTGGTCCAGGGAGACCGCCTTCTCCCGATAGAGCTCCAGAAGGGCCAGGAAACGCGCCACGACGGTGAGGGTGTCGTCGACGTCCTCGACGAGCGAGCGGAAACTGGTCTCGCCGAGCTCCCGCAGCCGTGCCACCACGATCGCGGCCTGCTCCTGCACGCTCACGAGCGGCGCGTGGATGTGGTCGACGTACACCTGGGGCCTGGCCCGGGGCTGCATCGCCTTCACGGCGAGCTTGGCGAATCCTTCCGCCCCGATGCTGATGACCACCTCGGGCAGCAGCTCGGCGTGGTGCGCCTCAAGCCCGACGGTACGGGGGTAGCGGCGCGCCTCCTCGTCGAGGCGGTGGTTGAAGATGTCGGCGATCTGTTTGTACGCGCGGTACTGCAGCAGCCGGGCGAAGAGGAGGTCGCGGGCTTCGAGGAGCGCCAGGTCGCCCTCGTCCTCGACCTCGGCGGAGGGCAGCAGCCGGGCGGCCTTCAGATCGAGCAGGGTCGCCGCGACGACCAGGAACTCGGTGGTCTGATCGAGGTCCCAGTCCGGCCCCATCGCCCGGATGTGCGCCATGAACTCATCGGTGACCTTGGACAACGCGACTTCGGTGACATCCATCTTGTGCTTGGAGATCAACTGGAGCAGCAGGTCGAAGGGCCCTTCGAAGTTGACCAGCCGAACCTTGAAGACCCCGTCGTTCCCAGGCTCTTCGGGCTCACCCGCCGCGTTGTGGGCAGGCGTTCCGCAGGGCGGAACGGGTGGGCACAACGCCCCACGGTCCGCAGACGCGGGATCATCCGCCACCCCGGACGGGCGGTCCGCCGCAGGCGGTTCGGCAGGGGGCCCACCCCCGGGCCCCCGCCCCAGCGCGCGCCGCCGCCCACCGGAGGCGGAGGCAGCGGGAGGAGGGCCGTCGTTCGAGGTCATAGCCGTCGCAGGCTACCGCTACCGCCCACGCAACCGTCGTACGAGAATGCTCGCGTCGCCACGCGATTCGAGATCCGCGAGGACCACCGCGACGGCCTCCCGCACGATCCGGCCGCGGTCGACCGCGAGCCCGTGCTCCCCGCGGAGCACCAGGCGGGCGTGTTCGAGGTCCATGAGTTCCTCGGCGGACACGTACACCGTGATCTTCTCGTCGTGCCGCTCGCGCCCGCTGGGCCGCCGCCCGGAGCCCCGCCCGCGCTTGCGGGACTGGGCCGGCTGGACCCCGGCGGAACCTTCCGGCGGCCCGGGACGCCGCCCGGAACGGTCCACCGTGGCGGCGCCACGGCTCCGGGACTCCCCGTCGGCGGAGTCGGCGTCGGCCGCGACATGTTCGTCGCCCTCGCCGTCACCACCCCGCACGGGCACCGACTGCGGTCCGTCCTCACCGGCCGTGGCGTCGCTCTCGCCCGCCGGAGCGGGCACCCGCGCCTCGCCGTTGGCCGGACGCCGCGGGCTGGAGGACTGAAGCGCCATCCCCCCGGTCGTACGGAACAGTTCGTCGGCCCCCGGCAGACTCACTCGGCGTGACACCGGGCGAGCACCTCCCTGGCGAGCTGACGGTAGGCGGCGGCACCGACGGAGTTGGAGGCGTACGTCGTGATCGGCTCACCGGCGACCGTGGTCTCCGGGAAGCGGACGGTCCGGCCGATCACCGTGTGGTACACGTGATCGTCGAACGCCTCGACCACGCGGGCGAGCACCTCACGGCTGTGCACGGTCCGCGAGTCGTACATCGTGGCGAGGATGCCGTCGAGCTCCAGCTCGGGGTTGAGCCGCTCCTGGACCTTCTCGATGGTCTCGGTGAGCAGCGCGACCCCGCGCAACGCGAAGAACTCGCACTCCAGTGGCACTATCACCTTGTGAGCGGCCGTCAGCGCGTTCACGGTGAGCAGGCCCAGCGAGGGCTGACAGTCGATCACGATGTAGTCGTAGTCGGCCATCAGCGGCTTCAGGGCGCGCTGCAGCGTGGACTCGCGGGCGACCTCGCTCACCAGCTGAACCTCGGCGGCGGACAGGTCGATGTTGCTGGGCAGCAGGTCCATGTTCGGAACCGCGGTCTTCAGGAGCACCTCGTCGGCCGCCATGCCCCGCTCCATGAGCAGGTTGTAGACCGTGAGGTCGAGCTCCATCGGGTTGACCCCGAGGCCCACGGACAGTGCGCCCTGCGGGTCGAAGTCGACGAGCAGGACCCGGCGTCCGTACTCCGCGAGGGCGGCACCCAGGTTGATGGTCGACGTCGTCTTGCCCACGCCGCCCTTCTGGTTGCACATCGCGATGATCTTCGCGGGGCCGTGGTCGGTCAGCGGGCCCGGGATCGGGAAGTACGGCAGCGGGCGCCCGGTCGGGCCGATGCGCTCGCGCCGCTGGCGCGCCGCGTCGGGCGCGAGCGTGGCCGCGTACTCCGGATCGGGCTCGTACTCGGCGTCGGGGTCGTAGAAATGCCCCTCGGGCAGGTCGTCGTAGTCGGCGAAGTGGGTGCGGTTCTCGCCACTTCCGTTGCCGGCCATGGCGTTCACGTGATGGCCATCCATGCTCTGGTGTGCTGTCTGAGTCATCTTCGGACTCTGGTGGGCTGCGAACGTGCGCACCGCAACGGAGCCGACAGCTTCGAGCCCCGTTGGCCTTGAGCCCTGCGCAGGCATTCCTGGTTGACCACCCCCGGGAGTAAATGTCGACTCATTCACAAGTCGTCTTACCTCCTTGGTGACCAGGAAACTTCTCGATAGGTCAGCGTGGCACCATGCCGACGGTTGGCGACTCTATGGCGTGTCACCGCTTCGCAGCAACACAATCCGCCGGACCCGGCCCGATGTGTCGGCAACGGAACATCCCTCTGTCAAGGGCGTAAGGGCGTCGCACGGCAGGTTCCAGGGGTGTGCGAAACGGTTCAAGGGTTACGTTCGAGGCGAGTTGAGCGAGTCTCGCAAAGTGACTCGACACACATCCGGCCGGGCCCTGTGGGACAAGGTCCGGCCGTACGTGCGAGGTTGACGACCTCTGTTGACGAATCGCCTTTTGCCGACGGAGAAGTCGGCGCAGAACCGGGACGAAACCACCCGGAAGGTCACCCGCGAGGACAGGCCGAAGGTCAGCCGAGCAGGCTCTCCAGCTCGGCGTGCTCCAGGCCGTGGGCCTCGGCGACCTCACGGTAAACGACCTTGCCGTCATGCGTGTTGAGACCCCGGGCCAGCGCGGGGTCACGGCGCAGCGCCTCGACCCAGCCGCGGTTCGCGAGCTCCACGATGTACGGAAGCGTCGCATTGGTGAGCGCGTACGTCGAGGTGTTGGGCACCGCGCCCGGCATGTTGGCGACGCAGTAGAAGACCGAGTCGTGGATCGGGAAGGTCGGCTCGGCGTGGGTGGTCGGGCGCGAGTCCTCGAAGCAGCCGCCCTGGTCGATGGCGATGTCGACAAGGACACTTCCGGGCTTCATCCGGGACACGAGCTCGTTGGTGACCAGCTTCGGGGCCTTCGCGCCGGGGATGAGCACCGCGCCGATGACGAGGTCCGCCTCGAGGCAGGCCTTCTCCAGCTCGAAGGCGTTCGAGACGACCGTCTGGATCTTCGTACCGAAGATCTTGTCGGCTTCCTTGAGCTTGTTGATGTCGCGGTCGAGCAGGGTCACGTGGAAGCCCATGCCGATGGCGATCTGCGCCGCGTTCCAGCCGGAGACCCCGCCGCCGATGACCACGGCGCGGGCGGCCAGCACGCCCGGGACACCGCCGGGCAGGACGCCGCGGCCGCCGTTGGCGCGCATCAGGTGGTAGGCGCCGACCTGCGGGGCGAGGCGGCCGGCGACCTCGGACATCGGGGCGAGCAGCGGGAGCGCGCGGCTGGGCAGCTCGACCGTTTCGTATGCGATCGCCGTGGTGCCGGACTCCAGGAGCGCGTCCGTGCACTCCTTGGACGCGGCCAGGTGCAGGTAGGTGAAGAGCGTCTGGTCCTTGCGGAGGCGGTGGTACTCCTCGGCGATGGGCTCCTTGACCTTCAGCAGCAGGTCGGCGGCGGTCCAGACCTCGTCGGCGGTGGCGACGATCCGCGCGCCGGCGGCGACGAACTCGTCGTCCGTGATCGAGGAGCCGACACCGGCGTGCCGCTCGATCAGGACCTGGTGGCCGTGGCGCACCAGCTCGTGCACACCGGCGGGGGTGATGGCCACCCGGAACTCGTTGTTCTTGACCTCGCGGGGGATGCCGACCTTCACGTCGATCACGGTTCCTTGGCTCAGAAGGGATGCAGCAGGGATCTGGGCCAGGCAGCGCAAGACATGACGATGCCTGACATACCCGGATGCACGGGAGCACACCGGGGAACACCACGAATTGACGCGGCGGAGCCAGTCTAATGAAGGGATTCTCTCTGTCTAGCCTTTCAATGCATCAATCTTCTTCGGCTGCGCTACGGATTTCGCAGGCGTTGCGGTCGTGTTCCCTGGTTGATGCGCTCTCCGGGAGCTCATCGCCGAGCATTCGTTCGGCGGCGGTGCGGTGCAGCCGGGCGGCCGTGGGGTCGCCCAGCCGGTCGAGCGTGTCGGCCAGCCGCAGCTGCAGCGCGGCCTGCAGCCGGACGTCGTCGGCGCGGCGCGCCCACTCGACCGCCTCCTGGCAGGTGACGAGGGATTCCTCGGGCCGGCCCGCGTACTCCTGGACCCGGGCCATCTCGCTCAACGCCCTTGCCTGGCCCGCCACATCGCCGGTCCTGCGGTGTCCGGTGACCGCGGATCGCCAGTTGCGCAGCGCCTCGCCGTAGCGGCCCGCGTAGGTGTGCACGGTGGCGATCCGGCCGTGCAGTCTGGCCGCGTCGGCGCGCTCGTCGCGGGCGAGCCGCTGGGCGAGGGCGCGCCCGTACCAGTCGGCGGCCCGGTCGTAGTCGCCGAGCTCCTGGTGGGCGCCGCCTACGGATTCCATCGCGCGGCCGGTCGCGTAGGGGTCGTTCGCCTCGCGTCCGGCGTCCAGAGCGGCCCGGTAGCGGGCCAGCGCGTCCGCCGTACGGCCGGTCTGGGCGTCGAGGTCGGCGAGGTTCAGGAGCGCCGCGGCCTTCTCGCGGGGCAGGTCACGGCGTTCGGCGACGTCCAGGACGAGCCGGTGGATGCCGTACAGCTCGGGCGCCGCGGCCTGCGTACCGACATGGGCGACCAGCGCTCTGACCAGGGCGGCCATCAGCCGGCGGGCGAGGGTGTCCAGCTCGCCGTCGGAGACCGCGAGGCGGGCGGCGGCCAGCAGCGCGGGCCGGCGGATGCTCAGCCAGTCGGCGGCCGCGCGGGGGTTGGGGAAGCGCAGCGCGCGGGGCATCCCGGCGAGTTTCTCGCGGGCGGGCGAGCTGTCGGTCTCGGTGATCGCCCGGCAGGACACCAGCAGCCGTACGGTCCGCTCCAGCATGCGGGCGCGGGCCAGCTGCAGCTCGGCGACGCGGTCATCGGTCTCGGTGAGCGAGCGCAGCAGCGGCAGCAGGCAGCCGGGCACCTCGTACTGCGGCAGCGGCGACTCCACGGCTCTCACGAGACCGAGTTCGGTGAAGTCGTCGAGCGTGGTGCGGGCGGCGCCGACCGAGCAGCCGGCGAGCGCGGACGCGGTGTGCGGGTCGACGAGACCGGCGGGGGCGAGCGAGAGAAGACGCAGTATCCGCGCGGCGGCCGACGGCAGGGCCGCGTAGGTGAGCCGGAAGATCCGTTCGAGGACCGGGCCGTCGTCACCGTCGGTGTGCAACTGCTTGGCGAGATCGGCGACGGCCGACTTGGGACGGTGGGCGAGCCAGGCCCCGGCGAGGACGAGCGCGGCGGGCTGGGCCGCGCAGATCTCCACGAGTCCTTCGGCGGCGCGCGGGTCCACGGTGATGCGTACGGAGCCGGTGAACCGGTCCAGGAGTTCGAGGGCGGACTTGGTGTCCATGCCGCCGAGGGTGCAGGGGCGGACGTCCGTGATCCCGGTCAGGGGCCCGCCGGAGACGGCGACGACGAGACAGTCGGGGGTCTCCGGAAGGAGCGAGTCCACCTGCTGCGCGTCGGCCGCGTCGTCGAGCAGGAGCACGGTCCTGCGGGTGGCGAGCGCCTCGCGCAGCCGCTCGGAGAGGTCGTCCTCGTCCGCTCCGGCCGGGGCGGACAGTTCGAGCGCGGTGAGCAGGTCGCGGGCGGTTCGTTCGGTCGGTACAGGGGTGCCGTCGGGCTCGGTGAGCCGGGCCCGCAGGACACCGTCCGGGTAACTGTCCGCGACCTTGCGTACGAGCTCCTCGGCGAGCGCGGTGCGGCCGGATCCGGGTCTGCCGGCGATGAGCAGCACGCGCGCGCGGGGCGCCTTGCGGCCGGCGAGGGTGTCGAGCCCCGCGCGGTCGATGTCCGCCCGGAGTTCCTTCAACTCTCTTGTACGGCCGAGGAACTGACTCCCCGTGAGGGCGGACACGGCAGCCGGGCGCCGCCCCTTCTCCGACACCGTCGTGCCGCCGGCATCCACCGCCTGATCCGTCACGGGCCACACTCCCGTCCCACTGCGCGCGCAAGCCCGCCGGGACTCCGGACGGGGCGTTTTTGAGAGCCTAGTTCACGCTCTGCGACGATCCGTGCGGAGCGCGGCGGGCAGATCCCCCGATCGGATCAGGCGATCGTCACATCGGTGGGCCGATTGCGTGTACCGAAGTGGATCATGCCTCGAACGGGCGTGCGGGCCACGGGGCCTCGGCGGGGCGCAGCGCGTCCAGACCCTCACCGGCCCGGGCGGCGGTCAGCGCGAGGACGCCCACGACGAGACAGTTGTTGTGCAGCTCACCGGCGAGGACCCCGCGGACCAGCTCGTCGACCGGGACCCGGGAGAGCTCCATGTCGGCCTCCTCGTCCTCGACCTCGAAGCGCTGCCCCTCGGCCTCGGAGAGATCGCGGGCCAGGAAGATCCGGACGGCCTCGTCGCAGCCGCCGGGCGTGGTGTACACGTCGGTGAGCACCCGCCAGTCCTCGGCCTTGACGTGCGCCTCCTCGTACAGCTCGCGCTGCGCGGCGTGCAGGGGGTTCTCGCCCGGGACGTCGAGCAGACCGGCCGGGATCTCCCAGAGCTTGTGGCGCACGGGGTGCCGGTACTGGCGGATGACCAGGGCGCGGCCCTGGTCGTCGAGGGCGAGGACGGCCACCGAACCGGGGTGGACCTGGTAGTCGCGCCGGGCGACCGTTCCGTCGGGCATGACCACGTCGTCGGTGCGCACGGAGGTCTTCTTGCCCGTGAACGGGGTCTCGGTCGCCCTGACCTCCCACTCCTCGGCGGTGTCCTTGATGGTCATGTCGACTTGCCCTCCCACACGCACGAAATCCTGTGCCGCACCAGAGATGTACACACGGCGAAAACCGGGGCACGCGCCCCAAAAGACGCGTGTCCCGGCAACCGTACAACCCTCGGCCTACTTGGCCGTCTTGCGCTCCACCGCGGCCTTGACCAGGCCCGCGAACAGCGGGTGCGGCCGGGTCGGACGCGAGCGCAGCTCGGGGTGAGCCTGGGTCGCGACCAGGTAGGGGTGAATCTCGCGCGGGTACTCCAGGAACTCCACCAGCTTGCCGTCCGGGGAGGTGCCGGAGAACTGCAGACCGGCCTTCTTCTCCAGCTCGGCGCGGTAGGAGTTGTTCACCTCGTAGCGGTGACGGTGGCGCTCCTCGACGTACTCCTTGCCGTCGTAGACCTCGCGCACGAGGGAGCCCTCGGCGAGCTTGGCGGGGTACATGCCCAGGCGCATCGTGCCGCCCATGTCGCCGTCGCCCGCGACGATGTCCAGCTGCTCGGCCATGGTCGAGATGACCGGGTGGCCGGTGGCGGAGTCGAACTCGGTGGAGTTGGCGTCCGCGATGCCGGCGAGGTTGCGCGCGGCCTCGATCACGATGCACTGCAGGCCCAGGCACAGGCCCAGCAGCGGGATCTTGTTCTCGCGGGCGTACTGGATCGCGCCGACCTTGCCGGCCACACCGCGGTCGCCGAAGCCGCCGGGGATGCAGATCGCGTCGACGTCACCGAGCTGCTTGGCGGCGCCCGCGGGGGTCTTGCAGTCGTCCGAGGCGACCCACTTGATCTTCACGCGGGCCTTGTTGGCGAAGCCGCCCGCGCGCAGTGCCTCGGTGACCGAGAGGTAGGCGTCGGGCAGGTCGATGTACTTGCCGACGAGCGCCATGTGGATCTCGTGCAGCGGGTTGTGGACGCGGTCGAGCAGGTCGCCCCAGGTCGACCAGTCCACGTCACGGAAGGGCAGGTCCAGCTTGCGCACGACGTACGCGTCCAGGCCCTCGGTGTGCAGGACCTTCGGGATGTCGTAGATCGAGCGGGCGTCGGGACAGGCGACCACGGCCGCCTCGTCGACGTCGCACATCAGCGAGATCTTGCGCTTGATCGCGGTGGGCACCTCGCGGTCGGCCCGCAGGACGATCGCGTCCGGCTGGATACCGATGTTGCGCAGGGCCGCAACCGAGTGCTGGGTCGGCTTCGTCTTCAGCTCCCCGGAGGGGCCGATGTACGGGAGGAGCGAGATGTGCACCACGAACACGTTGTCGCGGCCGACCTCGTGACGGACCTGACGGACCGTCTCCAGGAAGGGCAGCGACTCGATGTCGCCGACCGTGCCGCCGACCTCCGTGATGACGACGTCGACGTCGTCGGTGGCCATCCGGCGGATGCGGTGCTTGATCTCGTTCGTGATGTGCGGGATGACCTGCACGGTGTCGCCGAGGTACTCGCCGCGCCGTTCCTTGGCGATGACCGTGGAGTACACCTGCCCGGTCGTGACGTTGGCGGAGCCGTCCAGGTCGACGTCGAGGAAACGCTCGTAGTGCCCGATGTCGAGGTCCGTCTCGGCCCCGTCGTTGGTGACGAACACCTCACCGTGCTGGAACGGGTTCATCGTGCCGGGGTCGACGTTCAGATACGGGTCGAGCTTCTGCATGGTGACCCGCAGACCCCGAGCCTTGAGCAGCGCGCCCAGGCTGGAGGCGGTCAGGCCCTTGCCGAGGGAGGAGGCGACACCCCCGGTGACGAAGATGTGCTTGGTCGTCGTGGCTGTGCTGCTTCGGAAAGCAGCGGGCGGCATGGCCAAGAGGGGGCTCCCGTGGTCGCGGTTTCGGTTGCGGTACGGCTGCCCGGCCCGGAGGTTTCCGGCGGTGCCGTCGCTGCGGTTCGGGGGTCCCTTTTCCTGCTCGGGCGTCCACCGGTCCACGGGCTACCAGGGTATCAGCGACGCGAGGAGGTCGCTTCCGGCCACGCTCCGCGCACGGGCCGACACACGCCATACTCGTGCTCACTCGTTCGGACCAGGCGGGTTGTCGGGAGGGGCGCGCGGAACATCATCGTGCGTCGTATCCTGCTCGGACACTTGCTGCCGAGCCAGGCCGGCAAACGGCACCACCCCGCCGGTATTCCTGGGCCAAGAGCTCGTCGGTTCGCCTCGCGAAGACAATCGCTGCAACCATTGACATGCGTGACACGCGACAACTGACGTTCCGCAACGACGCTTTACCAATGATCCTCTGACCGCAAGAACACCGCCCCATCGGGGCGACGTGGCCGTTCGACTGGAGTTGCACGTGGCCGGGCGCATCGAAGACTACGCACTTATCGGAGACATGCAGACGGCCGCGCTGGTCTGCAGGGACGGCACGGTGGACTGGCTGTGCCTCCCCCGCTTCGACTCCCACGCCGTCTTCGCGGGACTGCTCGGCACGGAGGAGCACGGCTTCTGGCGGCTGGGCCCCGCGCACGCCGCCGACGCCGAACCGCCGAGAGCGGTCCGCCGCCACTACCGCGGCGACTCGCTGATCCTCGAATCCGAGTGGGACACCTCACGAGGCACGGTCCGCGTGACCGATTTCATGCCCCCGCGTGACGGCGCCCCGCAGCTCATCCGCATCGTCGAGGGCGTCACGGGCCGCGTCCCGATGCGCTCCGCCCTGCGGATGCGCTTCTCGTACGGGCGTGTGGTGCCGTGGGTGCACAAGCACGAGGGACGCACGGTGGCCGTCGCCGGACCCGACTCCGTGTGGTTCGACACGGAGTGCGAGACGTACGGCAAGGCGCTGACGACGTACTCGGACTTCACGGTGGCACCGGGCGACCGGATCGCATTCACCATCTCCTGGGAGCCCTCGCACAAGCAGCCGCCCGCGCTGCCCGAGCCGGAGCAGGCCCTGGAGGCCACCGAGGAGTTCTGGCGCGACTGGGTGGCCCAGTGCACGTACCACGGGCCCTACCGCGAGGCCGTGGTCCGCTCGCTGATCACCCTGAAGGCACTGACGTACGCGCCGACGGGCGGGATCGTCGCCGCCCCCACGACCTCCCTCCCGGAGGAGATCGGCGGGGTCCGCAACTGGGACTACCGCTACACGTGGCTGCGCGACGCGGCGATCACCCTGTCGTCGCTGCTGCGCACCGGCTACCGCGAGGAGGCACGCGCCTGGCGCGAGTGGCTGCTGCGCGCGGTGGCGGGCGACCCCGAGAACCTGCAGATCATGTACGGCATCGCGGGCGAGCGGGAACTGGGCGAGGCGGAACTGGACTGGCTGCCGGGATACGAGAACTCCGGTCCCGTACGCGTCGGGAACGGCGCCGCCCACCAGCTCCAGCTGGACGTCTACGGCGAGGTGACGGAAGCCCTGCACCTGGCCCACATGACGGGCCTGGCCCGCAACGACTACGCCTCGCTCCTCCAGCTCAAGCTGATCCGCTACCTGGAGGACCACTGGGACGAGCCCGACGAGGGCATCTGGGAGGTCCGCGGGCCGCGCCGCCACTTCGTCCACTCGAAGGTGATGGCGTGGGTCGCCGTGGACCGCACGATCAAGCTCATCGAGTCCGGGGACGCGGACGGGCCCCTGGAGAAGTGGCGTGAACTGCGCGACGACATCCACCGGGACGTGTGCGAGAAGGGCTACGACAAGGAACGCAACACGTTCACGCAGTCGTACGGCTCCAAGGAGCTGGACGCCTCCCTGCTGCTGATCCCGCAGATGGGCTTCCTGCCCCCGGACGACAAGCGCGTGATCGGCACGATCGAGGCCATCCAGCGCGAGCTGTCCACCTCGGACGGCTTCATCCTGCGCTACCCCACCTCCGGGGAGGACGCGGGCGTGGACGGTCTGGAGGGCGACGAGGGCGCGTTCCTGGCCTGCTCGTTCTGGATGGCCGACGACCTCGCGATGATCGGCCGCGTGGACGAGGCCCGCAAACTCTTCGAGAAGCTGCTGGCCCTGCGCAACGACCTGGGTCTCCTCGCGGAGGAGTGGGACCCGGTCCTGCAGCGCCAGGTGGGCAACTTCCCGCAGGCGTTCAGCCATGTCCCGCTGATCGACACGGCCCTGCGTCTGACGGCCTCCGGGGCGTACGGCGGCTGACCGGCCCGGCTGAGCCCCGTCCGACGCGTCACACCAGGTGGCGGACGGGGTAGCGTCCGGTCATGGACAGCCGCATCGACACGCCGGACAGCCCGCACAGTGGCGGGATCACCGTGCGGCGGGCCCTGGAGCTGCCCGGACTGCGCGGTGGCCTGCCGGAGATCCTGGCGGGCGCCGACCGGCTGGGCCGCACCGTGCGCTGGGTGCACGCGGGCGAGGTACCGAACATCGCCTCGCTCCTCAAGGGCGGCGAACTGCTCCTGACCACCGGTTACGGGCTCGGCACCCGCCCCGCCGACCAGCGCGCGTTCGTCCGTACGCTGGCCGAGCGCGGCATCGCGGCCCTCGTCGTCGAGCTGGGGCCGCGCTTCACGAGACTGCCCGCCGCGCTCGTGGAGACGGCACGCGCGGCCGGTCTCCCCCTGGTGCAACTGCACCGCGAGGTGGCGTTCGTGACGGTCACGGAGGAGATCCACACCGAGATCGTCAACGGCCACTACGCCCTGCTCCAGCGCGCCGAGGAGGTCCACCGGCGCTGCACCGAGGCCCTGCTCGGCGGGGGCGGCATCCCGCAGGTCCTCGGCATCCTCGCCGACTTCGCCGGCAACCCGGTCTTCCTGGAGACCCCCGACGGCCAGCTCCTGTACGCCGCCGGGGCCGGCCCCGCGAACGCCGACCCGCTCCAGGTGTGGGAGGGGCTGCGCGGCCCGCACAAGGCCGATCCGCACGGCCCGGACCGGCACCGGGCCGGGCCGCCCGCCGGGACGGTCCTCGTGGACGTGCCCGGCGGCGGACAGGGCGGCGGCCCCGGGTCCGTCCGGGCCCGGCTGGTCCTCCTGCCCGTGAACACCCCGCTCGCGCCCGTGCACCGGATCGCGACGGAACGGGCGGCGGCCGTCCTCGCCGTGGTCCTGATGCAGGCCCGCCAGGAGGAGGAGCTGGCGGCCCGCGGGCGCGGCGACTTCCTCACCGACCTCGCCGAGGGCCGGATCGCCGCCGAGGACGCGCCCGCGCAGGCCCGCGTCCTCGGATTCAAGCCCGGCGCGAACCCGCTGCTGCCGGTCGTCATGCGCCTCGCCGACGGGCTGTCCCCCGGTGGCGGCTGGGCCGTGCTGGCACGGGCGGTCGCCGAGGAGCTGGCCTCGGTGGGCGTACCGGTCCTGCTGGGCGTGCGGCCCGTGGAGGGCCGCGTGCCGCTCCTGGTGGGGCTGCGCGCGGAGTCCGAGCGGCCCGCGGTCGCCGACCGGGTCGCCGCGGCGCTGCGGGCGGGTGTGGAGCGGGCGGGGACGCAGCGGCCCGGAGCGCAGCCGCCGGTCGTGGTGGTCGGGGTGGCGGGCGGCTGGGCGGCGGCGTCGGCGGGGCTGCGGCACGCGGCCGAGACGGCCACGGCCGCCCAGGGGCTGTCCGACCGGCCCTGGTACGACGCCCGGCGCCTGGACATCGACCTGCTGCTGTGGCGGCTGCGCGACCACCGTGACCTGGCGGCCTTCGTGGACCGCGCGATCGGCCCCCTGCGCGAGCACGACCACCGCTCGAAGCCGCCGCTGCTGCCCACTCTGGAGACGTATCTCGCGCACGCGGGCCGCAAGGCGGAGACCGCGCGCGAACTGCACCTCAACCGGCAGACGCTGTACAACCGGCTCGCGCGGATCGGGGAGTTGCTGGGGACGGACCTCGACGACCCGCAGACGGTACTGGCCCTGAGCCTGGCGCTGCGGGCCCGCAGACTCGTCCCGTGAGTCCGGACCACCGCCCGGCCCGGGGGTTCGCGGACGGGGCTAAGGCAACGGCAGGGGCCGGGTCAGCTCGTCGTAGACGCTGAGGACCTGCGCCACCGTCTCGTCCTCGGTCGGCCAGGTGGCCGCCTGGCGCGTGCCCCTGTCCTTCAGCCGCTCGCACCGGTCGGGGTCGGCGAGCAGCGCGGCGACGGCCTCGGCGAGCGCCCGCGAGTCGCCGTGCGGGACGAGTTCGGCCGCGTCGCCGACGAGTTCGGGCATGCCCCCGGTGGTGGCCGCGACCAGGGGCACGCGCGCGTGCAGGGCCTCCTGGGCGAGCAGGGAGCGCGACTCCGGGCAGCCGGGCAGCAGGGCGAGGTCGGCGGCGGCGAGGAGTTCCCCGATGTCGTCCCGCCGGCCGATGAGACGTACGGGGAGCCCTTCGTTCTCGATGCGCCGCTGGAGTGCGCCGCGCAGCGGTCCCTCGCCGGCGATCACGAGCAGCGGGACGGGGTCGAGCCGTCGCCACGCGCGCGTGGCGTCCAGCAGCGTGTCGTACCCCCGGTGCCGGTCGAGGGAACCGACGGCCATCAGCAACGGCCGGTCGGTCGTGCCGAGTTCCGCGCGCGTCTTGTGCCGCAGTCCGTCGGTCTCCGCCCTCTCGTGCGCGGCGCCGGGCCGTCGCCCGGCGGGCAGCGCGACCGCGGCGAGCCGCGCGTCCCGGGCGCCCCTGCTGCGGGCGCGGTCCACCAGGTCGGACGAGGATCCGAGGACCACCGACGCGGCCTTCGCCACCCGCCGCTCCAGGGCGCGCAGCAGATGTGCCCGCGCGCCCTCGGCGTACGGGCGGGTGTGCCAGGTGACGACGAGCGGGACGCGCCGTCCGCTGAGCGCGAGCGCGGCCCGCAGCGCGGCGTGCAGCCCGTGCGCGTGGACCAGGTCGGCGTCCCCGCAGGCCGTCCGCAGCGCGGCCACGGAGGCCGGGTCGTTGCGCCGGGGCACCGGGACGTGGTCGGCGCCGACGCCGGTGAAGTCGTACGCGTGATCCGCCTCGGCCGGGGCGCACACGGTCACCCGCACGCCCCGTGCGACGAGTCCCGAGGTCAGCGACCGCACATGGGCGCAGCTGCCCGCGCTGCCGCCGCCGAGCACCTGGACGGTACGCAGCGGCGACTGTCCGTGCGGTGAGTGGCTGCTCACGTGGGTCACGTGGCCGTGGCTCCTGGTTCGGCGTCGGGCGGTCACGAAGAAAAGTACCGAAGGAACGGGCGATGGGGGTGTACCGCTCGTCCTGCTCCTAAGGATGCCAGGACGGGGGCGAGTTGCCGACCACCGCGGGGCCGGTGCGGGACAGGGGGTGTGGCCGGGACGCGGGCCCTCACTCACACGAGTGAGGGCCGGGCGATGTCCGAAGACAGTCAGGGGCGGACATCGTCCCTGACAAGCCCCGCTTCACACCCCCTTCGCGCCCCTGCCCGTGCTCCTATCCGTCCGCCCGGGCCGTCGCCAGCAGTTCCTCCGCGTGGGCCCGTGCCGTCTCCGAGTCCTCCTGGCCGGCCAGCATCCGGGAGAGCTCACGGATGCGCTCCTCGCCCTCCAGGACCTTCACGCCGGAGCGGGTCACCGAGCCGTCGTTGGTCTTCTCGACCAGCAGTTGCCGGTCGGCGAACGCGGCCACCTGCGGGAGGTGGGTGACGACGACGACCTGCGCGCTCCTGGCGAGCTTCGCGAGCCGCCTGCCGATCTCGACGGCCGCCTTGCCGCCGACACCGGCGTCGACCTCGTCGAAGAGATACGTGGGCACCGGGTCCGTACCGGCGAACACGACCTCGACCGCGAGCATGACCCGGGACAGTTCACCGCCGGACGCGCCCTTGGCGATGGGCCGCGGCGGTGCTCCCGGGTGCGGGGCGAGGAGCAGTTCGACCTCGTCGCACCCGGCGGGCCCGTACGAGACGGGACGTCCGCCGACCTCGACGCCCTCCGGGTCCTCGGTCTGCCGGATCTCGAACGACACGCGCGCGTGCGGCATGGCGAGCGAGGCCAGTTCGGCGGTCACGGCGGCGGCGAACCGCTCGGCGGCCTCCGTACGGGCGTCGGTGAGGGCCTGCGCCAGTCCGCCCAGCTCGGCCCGCAGCGCGTCCCGCTCGGCGGTCAGTTCGCCGATGCGGTCGTCGTCGCCGTCCAGTTCCAGCAGTCGCGCGGCGCTCTGCTCGGCGTAGGTCAGCACCGCGTCCACGTCCGCGCCGTACTTGCGGGTCAGCGCGGTGAGCGCGGCACGCCGCTCCTCGACCGCCGCGAGCCGCAGGGGATCCGCGTCGAGGTCGTCGGCGTAGCCCGCCAGCTCCCCCGCCACGTCGCCCAGCAGGATGCCGATCTCGCCGATACGGCCCGCGAGGGCGCCCAGGGCCGCGTCGTGGGACCGTACGGCCTCCAGGGCCCGGTGGGCGCCCGCGACGAGTGTCGTGGCGTCGATGCCCTCCGGGTCCTCCGGGTTACCCGCGAGGGCGGCGTGCGCGACCGTGGCGGCCGACGCGAGCGCCTCCGCGTGCCCGAGCCGCTCGGCCTCGGCGGCGAGCTCCACGTCCTCGCCCGCCCTGGGCTCCACGCCGGCGATCTCGTCGAGCCCGAAGCGCAGCATGTCGGCTTCCTGGGCGCGTTCACGGGCGCGCGTGGTGATCTGGTCCAGTTCGGTGGTGATGGCACGCAGCCGGCGGTAGGCGCCCGTGTACTTGGCCAGCGGCACGGCGACCGCGTCGCCCGCGTACCGGTCGAGGGCCTGCCGCTGCCGGGACAGTTTGAGCAGCCCCTGCTGGTCGGTCTGCCCGTGCACGGCCACCAGGTCGTCGGCGAGTTCGGCGAGCAGCCCCACCGGCACCGAACGCCCGCCGAGATGCGCGCGCGAGCGGCCCTCGGCGGAAACGGTACGGCTGATGAGCAGCATGCCGTCGTCGAGTTCCGCGCCGGCCTCCTCGGCCCGTACGACCGCAGAGGCGCCGTCGGGGACGGAGATCCGTCCCTCCACGACCGCGCTCTTGGCCCCGATCCGCACGAGGGCGGCGTCGGCGCGTCCGCCCATCAGCAGGCCCAGGCTGGTGACCACCATCGTCTTGCCCGCACCGGTCTCACCGGTGACCGCGGTGAAGCCGGGCGACAGCTCGACCACCGCGTCGTCGATGACTCCGAGCGACCGTATCCGCATCTCCTCCAACACGGACATGACCATACGAGGTTTCCCCCACCCGGCGCGACGCCGCCCCATTCCCTGCACAAACGTCCAGGTGTGACCACCCGGTCCGCCCGAGCCCCGGCTGACGGTCGCCTGTGGCTCGCCGCGCAGTTGCCCGCGCCCCTGAAAGACAAAAGATTGCGCCGTTCCCCGCGCCCCTAATGGGGCAAAAGCTGGGGCACAGCCCCGTTTTTGAGGGGCGCGGGGAACTGCGCGGCCGGCCCCCACGCACCCGCAGGTTCATCACCCTCCCGGCAGCGGAGCGCCTGGCGGCGCCTAGTGGGGCGCGCCCCGCCACCCCGCGACGGGCAGCGCGAACTTGGCCACCAGCCGGTCGGTGAACGACGCATGGTGCAACCGAGCCAGCCGCACCGGCACGGCCCCGCGCCGAACCTCGACCCGCGCACCCGGCGGCAGCTCGATCGTGCGCCG
This sequence comes from Streptomyces sp. NPDC127119, assembly GCF_042677425.1. Taxonomy (NCBI): domain Bacteria; kingdom Bacillati; phylum Actinomycetota; class Actinomycetes; order Kitasatosporales; family Streptomycetaceae; genus Streptomyces; species Streptomyces sp. NPDC127119. The sequence continues at coordinate 38,613 of NZ_JBHXTO010000064.1, forward strand.
CCCGTCACACCACAGCACCCCTGGCGGGATGTGCGGCAGGATCTCCACGGCGAGGACCGAGTTCGGCGAGGTCACCAACGGCTTGGCGAACAGCGCGTGCGCACTGATCGGCACCATGAGCAGCGCCTCGACCTCCGGCCACACCACGGGCCCGCCCGCGGAGAACGCGTACGCGGTGGACCCGGTCGGCGTCGACAGGACGATCCCGTCGCAGCCGAAGCCGGTCACCGGCCGCCCGTCGATCTCCAGGACCACTTCGAGCAGCTTCTCGGCGCCCGCCTTCTGCACGGCGGCCTCGTTGAGCGCCCAGTCCGTGTGCACGACGTCGCCGTTGCTGTGCACGACGACGTCGACGGTCATCCGCTCCTCGACCTCGTACGCCCGCGTCACCACCCGGTCGACGACCTTGTCGAGGTCGTCGCGCTCGGCTTCGGCGAGGAAGCCGACGCGCCCCAGGTTGACGCCGAGCATCGGCACGCCGGACGCGCGGGCGAACTCGGCGCCGCGCAGCAGCGTGCCGTCACCGCCGAGGACGATCAGCAGTTCACATCCGTCGAGGCACTCCGGAGTCGCCTCCTTGACGAGCTCCACGGTCGGCGGCAGCGGCAGATCGGCCGCCTCCGCCTCCAGGACGCGTACGCCGAGGCCGGAGCGCAGCAGCCCCTCGACGACGAGCTCGGCACTGCGGATGGCCGCGGGCCGTCCGGTGTGGGCGAGCAGGAAAACGGTACGAGATCGGGTGTCGGTCAACGCGGCCCCTCCGCCACTGCACGGTCAACGTCGGCCGGGTCCAGTGCGGGTGCCCCGGCACGCAGCCACAGAAAGTACTCGACATTCCCCGAGGGTCCGGGCAGCGGACTGGCCGTCACACCCTTCACCCCGAGTCCCAGGTCCCCCGCCTGGCGGGCCACACCGCGCACGGCGTCCGCCCGCAGTTCGGGGCTGCGGACGACGCCGCCGCTCCCGAGCCGTTCCCTGCCCACCTCGAACTGCGGCTTGACCATCATCACCAGGTCGGCATCGGGTGCCGCGCACCGCACAAGGGCGGGCAGCACCAGGCCGAGCGGGATGAAGGACAAGTCACCGACTACAAGATCCACCGGCTCCCCATCGATCGCCTCCAACGTCAACTCGCGTACGTTCGTACGGTCCTTGACGGTGACGCGTTCATCACTTCGGAGAGACCACGCCAACTGCCCGTAGCCGACGTCCACGGCGAGGACGTGCGAGACGCCCGCGCGGAGCAGCACATCGGTGAACCCGCCGGTCGAGGCTCCGGCGTCGAGAGCCCGCCGCCCCTGGACCTCAAGACCCAGCGGTACGAAGGCCTCCAGGGCCCCCGCGAGCTTGTGGCCGCCGCGCGAGACGTAGTCCGGGTCGTTGTCGTCCTGGCTGACCAGGATGGGGGCCGCGGTCTCCACCTGGGTGGCGGGTTTGGTCGCGAGGTTCTTGCCGACGGTGACGCGTCCGGCGGCGATCAGCTGTCCGGCGTGCTCGCGCGAGCGGGCGAGTTTGCGTCGGACCAGCTCGGCGTCGAGGCGGCGTCGTGCCACTCCTGCCACGTTCGGTTCAGCTCCTGTTGCTGTAGCTGTTGCCAGCGCTGTGGTTACTGCTGCTGTCCGGCGCGGGGGGCGCCGGAGGTCCCGGGCGGGTGTCGAGCGCGGTGAGCGCGTCGCGCAGCCCCCGGTGCACATCCTCGTACACCTCCACGTGGCCGTCCGTGCCGAGGTGGTCCGCGTCGGCCAGCCGGTCGAGCAGGGCGTCTACCTCGGCGTCACCGGTCGGTGTGCGCGGCACGTACAGCGGGGCGGGGGCGGCGGGGTCGTACTCGGGCCGGGCGTCGGGACCGTGCCCGGCATCGGACTCGGACTCGGAATCGGACTCGGCGTGCGGCTCAGTCTCCGGCTCCGTACCGAAAGGCTGCGTACCGAGGTGATCCGTACCGAAGGGATCCGTACCGGGGCTCTCGGTCTCCGGGCCGGTCATGGACTCGCTCATGCCCCGACGCTACCGCGAAGCGCTGAGGTACCGTCGATCACGATGGCGACGATCGAGGAGTGCCGCAGCGCACTCGACAAACTCTCGGACAACATGGCCGGCGCGAACGGTGACGTACAGAGCGCGGTCGCGTTGGACCGCTCCCTGAGCTGCCGTGTCACCGACCTGGACATCACCTTCGTGGGCCGTCTGCGGGACAGCCGGATCGTGGTGCTCGACACGGTCGAGGGCCCGCCGCCCGAAAAGGCCGAGATCCGGCTCGCGATGACCGGCGACGACCTGGTCGCGATGGTCGACGGCGAGCTGCATTTCGCGAAGGCCTGGGGCTCGGGCCGCGTCAAGCTCGAAGCGGGCCTGCGCGACCTGATCCGGCTCAGAAAGCTGCTCTGACCGCCACCCGGCCCGCCCTGCTCAGCCCTTGCCGACGCCGACCGACGGGACGGCGGCCGTACGGGCTTTGCGCGCCGCCGGCACCACCAGTGGTGTGCCCGTCTCCGGGTCGTCGATGACCTGGCAGCGCAGTCCGAAGACCTCCTCGACCAGTTCGGCCGTGACGATGTCCGCCGGGGCGCCCTCCGCGATCACCGCGCCGTCGCGCAGGGCGATGAGATGGGTGGCGTAGCGGGCGGCGTGGTTGAGGTCGTGCAGTACGGCCACCAGGGTGCGGCCCTGCTCCTCGTGGAGCTCGGCACACAGGTCGAGTACGTCGATCTGGTGCTGGATGTCGAGGAAGGTGGTCGGCTCGTCGAGCAGCAGCAGCGGGGTCTGCTGGGCGAGCGCCATGGCGATCCACACGCGCTGCCGCTGCCCTCCGGAGAGCTCGTCGACATACCGGTCGGCCAGTTCGGCGACCCCGGTGGACGTCATGGACTCCCGTACGATCCGCTCGTCGTCGGTGGACCACTGGCGCAGCAGCCCCTGGTGCGGGTAGCGACCGCGCCCCACGAGGTCGCCGACGGTGATGCCGTCCGGCGCGATGGACGACTGCGGGAGCAGTCCGAGCGTCCTCGCCACCCTCTTCGCGGGCATCGACTGGATGGCCTGCCCGTCGAGGAGGACCCGGCCCTGGCACGGCTTCAGCATGCGGGACAGGGCACGCAGCAGGGTGGACTTGCCGCAGGCGTTGGGGCCGACGATCACCGTGAACGAGTTGTCCGGTATCTCGACCGACAACTGCTCGGCGATGACGCGCTGGTCATAGGCGAGGGTGACGTCCTCGGCGGACAGGCGGTTCACAGTGCTCCTTCGGGGGTGGCCGTCGGCACGGGCACGGCCGTCGGGTGGGAAACGGGGCCGGGGTTCCTGTGCGGCTCGTTCATATGCGGCCGGTTCATATGCGGCCCGCTTTGCGCTCGGTGACCAGGAGCCACAGCAGATAGATACCGCCGAGGATTCCGGTCACCACGCCGACGGGCAGCTGGTCGGCTCCGAAGATCCGCTGCGAGGCCCAGTCCGCGACCACCAGGAGGGTGGCGCCCATGCACATCGCGGGTACCAGATTAGGTCCAGGTGAGCGGGTCAGGCGCCGTGCGAGCTGTGGCGCGGTGAGCGCGACGAAGCCGACCGGGCCCGCGGCGGCGGTGGCCGACGCGGTGAGCAGCACGGCGGCGAGCAACAGCAGCAGCCGCGTCCGCTCCACACGCACACCGAGCGCGTACGCCACGTCGTCGCCCATCTCCAGCATCCGCAGGGCGCGCGCGTTGCCGAGGACCAGCGGGACGAGTACGGCGCACAGGCCGAGCAGGGGCCAGACCTGTTCCCAGTCGCGGCCGTTGAGGGAGCCGGTCATCCAGACGACCGCGCGGGTCGCGTCGACGAGGTCGGCCTTGGTGATCAGATAGCCGTTGACGGCCGTGACGATCGCGGAGACACCGATACCGACCAGGACGAGCCGGTAGCCGTGCACGCCCCTCTTCCAGGCGAGCAGATAGATGGCGAGCCCGGTCACCAGACCGCCGATCAGCGCGCCGACGGTGACCTGCCTGGCGGTCCCGGAGAACAGCACGATCATCACGAGCGCGCCGGCCGTCGAGCCCTGCCCGAGGCCGAGCACGTCCGGACTGCCCAGCGGATTGCGGGAGATGGCCTGGAAGAGCGCGCCGCCGAGTCCGAGCGAGGCGCCGACCAGGAGCCCCACCAGGACGCGCGGCAGCCGCAGGTCGTTGACGATGAACTCCTGGCCCGCGTTCCCGTCGCCGAGCAGCGTGCGGACGACGTCGCCTGGGGATATCGGGAAGTCGCCGGTGCCGATGAGTACGACGCTCGCGGTGAGCGCCGCCACCAGCAGCAGGACGACGACCGTGAACGCGCGGACGTCGACCCGGACCGACAGCCCGCCGACGGTACGGACCGTACGGCCGCGGGAGACCCGGGCGGGCGGCGCCTGCGTGGTCTCGGCCTGGTTGCGTGGGGCCTGGTTGCGTGGGGCCTTCACAGCTGTGCCGTCCTCCGCCGTCGTACGAGAAAGATGAAGACCGGGCCGCCGAGGATCGCGGTGACGATGCCGACCTGGAGTTCCGCGGGCCGCGCCACGATCCGGCCGATCACGTCGGCGCCGAGCAGCAGCACCGGCGACAGCACGGTGGCGTACGGCAGGATCCAGCGCAGGTCGGGGCCGGTGAAGGACCGCACGACGTGCGGGACCATCAGCCCCACGAAGACGATCGGCCCGCAGGCGGCGGTCGCGGCCCCGCACAGCACGGTGGCGGCGGCCATGGACAGGGCGCGGGTGCGGTTCAGATGCGCGCCCAGCGCACGGGCGGTGTCGTCGCCCATGGCCATGGCGTTCAGCGGCCGGGCGAGGGCCAGCGCGAGGACCGTACCGGCCGCGAGGAACGGCAGCACCTGCCAGATGATGTCGTTGGTGGCCGAGGCCAGCGAACCGACCGTCCAGAAGCGCATCTTGCCGAGCGCCGCCTCGTCCGTGATCATCACGGCCTGGAGATAGCCGTAGAGCGCGGCGCTGATCGCGGTGCCGGCGAGGGCGAGCCGCACCGGCGTGGCGCCCCGGCTGCCGCCGAGGAAGAACACGAGCACTCCGACCACGGCCGCGCCCGCGAAGGCGAACCACACATAGCCGTTCAGCGAGGTGACGCCGAAGAAGGTGATCGCCGTGACGACCGCGGCGGACGCGCCCGCGTTGATGCCGAGGAGCCCGGGGTCGGCGAGCGGGTTGCGGGTGAGCGCCTGGAGCACGGCCCCGGCGAGGCCGAGCGCGGCGCCGACGAGCAGCCCGAGGACCGTACGCGACAGCCGCTCCCCCACCACGACGTCGCCGTACGTACCGGAGTCCTGGAACAGGCCGTGCCAGACCTGTTCCAGGGACAGCTCTTTCGCGCCGACGGCGATGCTCGCCAGGGCGACGAGCACCAGCACGGCGAGGGAGAGGAGGAGCCCTGCGGCTCGGACCGCCCGGCGCCTGGGGGGCGCGGGGGCGGTCTCCGCGCTCTGTTCGGGGGGACTGTCGACCAACACGGCAGTTAGGTTAGCCTAACTTGCATTGTGCTTCGATCGGCGGTCGCGGTGACCGGGCCCCGTGAGGGCCTTGAGCCGCCCTCAGAGCCCGAGCCGGGCCAGCGCCTTGCCTCCGTCCAGCTCGCAGGCCGCGTCGCCGCCCGCCGTCCAGGCGGCGGCGCACAGCGCCCTCAGCCCGTCCATGGGCTCGCCGTCACCGTCCAGTTCCAGCCTCTCGCCGCCTGCCGTCGCCGTGTAACCCCCGCACCGGAAGCCGTCACCCGCCTCGACCACCTCGGGCTGCCCGGTCAGCATCCCCCTCAGATCTGCGTCCACATAGGTCGGCCGGTGCTGCGGAGGCGCGGCGAGGAGCTGCGCGCCGTCGGTCACTCCGGTGAGTACGAGCAACGAGTCCACCTCGCCGTTGAACGCGCCCTCGATGTCCGTGTCGAGCCGGTCCCCGACGACCAGCGGCCGCTTCGCCCCGGTCCGCAGGATCGTCTCGCGGTGCATCGGGGGCAGCGGCTTGCCCGCCACCTGCGGCTCGGCACCCGTGGCGATCCGTACGACCTCCACGGCCGCCCCGTTGCCCGGCGCGATGCCCCGCGCCCCGGGGATCGTCAGGTCGGTGTTGGACGCGAACCACGGCACCCCGCGCGCGATGGCGTAGCAGGCCTCCGCGAAGCGCCCCCACGCCAGGTCGGGGCCGCCGAAGCCCTGCACCACGGCCGCCGGGTCGTCGTCGGCCGACTCGACGGGCTCAAGACCGCGCTCGCGCAGCGCGACGCGCAGTCCCTCCCCGCCGATCACCAGCACGCGCGCGCCCTGGGGCAGCTGCTCGCTGATCAGCCGGGCCACGGCCTGCGCCGAGGTGATGACGTCCGACGCCTCGGTCGCTATCCCCAGTTCCGTGAGGTGTTCCGCGACGGAGTCGGGCGTGCGCAGCGCGTTGTTCGTGACGTACGCGAGGCGCATCCCGCCCGTGTGGGCCGTGCCGAGCGACTCGACCGCGTGCGCGATGGCGTTGCCACCCGCGTACACCACGCCGTCCAGGTCGAGCAGCGCCGTGTCGTACGCCTCGCTCAGGGCCCTGTCGCTGCCCTCGGGCCGCGTCCTCGCGGTCTGGCTCATTACGCATCGCTCCTCGTTCGGTCTCTTTCCCCCGATCATCGCTCATGGCACTGACACACTTACGATGCATCAATGAACACGGCAGGTACCGCGGACGTACCGGCACGCATGGGCCTTGACCTCACCCCGTTCCGGGGCCTGCGCTACGACCCCGACCGGGTCGGCAGCCTGTCCGCCGTCACATCCCCGCCGTACGACGTGGTCGTACGGCCCGACGGCCTGCACCATCTGGAGTCGGCGGACCCGCACAACATCGTCCGTCTGATCCTGCCGCAGGCCCCCACGCCCGGCATCCGCAACGAACAGGCGGCGGACACCCTGCACCGGTGGGTGTCCGAGGGCGTCCTGAGAACCGACTCCAGGCCTGGCCTGTACGTCTACGAGCAGCGGGACGACGAGGGCATGTTCCAGCGGGGCGTCATCGGCGCCCTGCGGCTGTCGGAGCCGTCGGAGGGCGTGGTGCTGCCGCACGAGGACGTCATGCCGCACGTCGTCGCGGACCGCGCGGCCCTCATGCGGGCCACCTCCGCGAACCTCGAACCCCTGCTGCTGACCTACCGGGGCGACGGCATGTCCGGTACGACGGCCGTCATCGAGCGCACCGCGAAACACCCGCCCCTGCTGTCCACCACCACGGAGGACGGCTTCAGCCATCGTCTGTGGGCGGTCACCGATCCGTCCGACCTCGCCGAGATCCACACGGACCTGGCCCACCGCCAGGCGCTCATCGCGGACGGCCACCATCGCTGGGCGACCTATCTGCGGGTCCGCGGGGAGCACCCCTCCCCCAGCCCCTGGGACTACGGCCTGGTCCTCCTGGTGGACACCGCGCGGCATCCCCTGCGCGTCCGCGCGATCCACCGTCTCCTGCACCGCCTCCCGGTGCCGGAAGCCCTCGCGGCCCTGGACGGCTCCTTCCGCGTACGCCAGGTCGACGGCCCCCTCTCCGAGGCCCTGTCGGCCCTCTCCGTAGCGACCGCCGAGGGAAATGCCTTCCTCCTTGCGGGCGACGGCACCTTCCACCTCGTCGACCGCCCCTCCCCCGACCTGCTCGCCCGTACGGTTCCGGCCGACCGTCCGGAGGCCTGGCGCGCCCTCGACGCGACGGTCCTGCACGCCACGCTCCTCGACCATGTCTGGCGGATCCCGGACGTTCCCGAGCACATCGCGTACATCCACGACACGGCCGCCACGGTCGACAAGGCGGAGCGCGACGGCGGCACGGCCGTCCTGATGCACCCGGTCCGCGAGGAGGTCGTACGCGATCTGGCGAGCCAGGGCGTCACGATGCCCCGCAAGTCGACGTCCTTCGGCCCGAAGCCGGCGTCGGGGCTGGTCCTGCGCGCACTTCTCTGACACGACTCTCCGGATACACGAACGGGCGGGACTCCCCTGAGGGAATCCCGCCCGTTCGTGTTGTTACGCGTCGACCTCAGTCCGTCTGGTCGGTCTTGGCCTTGTCTGCCGCCGGCGCCTCGGAGGTCACGGCCGCGGGAGCGCTGTCGTCGTCACCCTCGACCTCGACCTCGTCATTGAGGTCGTCATCGAGGTCGCTGTCGTCGTCGACGTCAACGTCATCGTCGATGTCGCTGTCGAGCTCCTGCGCCTCTACGTCCTCGACTGCGGCCTCCGCGTCGTTCTCGTCGTTCTGGTCGTCGACGAGCGCGTCCACGAACTCGACGCCGTCGAGCTCCGCGAGACGGTCCGAGGCGTCCGTGCTGCCGTCCTTGTCGGACTCGACGGCCTTGGCGAACCACTCACGGGCCTCGCCCTCACGCCCGGCGGCCAGAAGCGCGTCGGCGTACGCGTAACGCAGCCGCGCGGTCCAGGGCTGGACGGAGTTGGAGGCCAGCTCGGGGCTCTGGAGCGTGACGATGGCCGCTTCGAGCTGGTCCATGTCCCGTCGTGCACCGGCCGCCACGAGCCGCATCTCGACCTGTCCGGCCTTGTCGAGCTTCTGCACCTCGGGGGCGCCGGCCATGTCGAGCGCCTTCTCGGGGCGTCCCAGGCCGCGCTCGCAGTCCGCCATGACGGGCCACAGGTCGACGCTGCCGGTCATGCGCCGCGCGGCCCTGAACTCGGCCAGCGCCTCGCTGTACTTCTGGTTCGCGTACGCGGCGAAGCCGGCCGCCTCCCGCACGGCGGCGACGCGCGAGGCGAGCCGCAGCGCGACCCTGGAGTAGCCGTACGCGCCCTCGGGGTCCTCGTCGATGAGCCGGGCCACCATGACCAGGTTCCTGGAGACGTCGTCAGCGAGACCCTTCGGCAGGCTCATGAGCTCCTGGCGTACGTCCTTGTCGATCTCCTCGCCCGTGACGTCGTCCGGGATCGGCAGCCGCTTGATGGGCTCGCGGTCGCGGTCCCGCTCGTCGCGGAAGCGGCCACCGCCGCCGCTGCGGTCGCCGCCACGGTCGTCGCGGCCACGGAAGCCGCCACCACTGGGGCGGCCACCACGGCTGTCGTCACGGCGGGGTCCGCCACGGCCACGGTCGTCGCGCCCGCCGCGGTCGTCCCGCCCACGGAATCCGCCGCGATCGCCGCCACCACGGTTGTCGTCGCGGTTGAAGCCGCCACGGTCGCCGCCGCCACGGTTGTCGTCACGACGGAAGGGGGGCCGGTCGCCGCCACCGCGGTTGTCATCGCGACGATCGTCGCGGCGGAAGGCCGGGCGGTCGTTGTCACGGCGCGGAGCACCACGGTCGTCATCACGACGGAACGCGGGACGCTCGCCGCCACGGTTGTCGTCACGACGGAAGCCACCGCGGTCGCCACCGCCGCGGTTGTCGTCACGGCGGTCGTCGCGGCGGAACGGCGGGCGGTCGTTGTCACGGCGCGGAGCACCGCGGTCACGGTCGTCGCGGCGGTCATCGCGCCCGCGGTAGCCGCCCCGGTCGTCGTCGCGCCGGAAAGCCGGGCGGTCGCCGCCACCGCGGTTGTCGTCACGGCGGTCGTCGCGACGGAAGGCCGGACGGTCGTTGTCACGGCGCGGAGCACCACGGTCATCGTCACGACGGAACGCGGGACGCTCTCCGCCACGGTTGTTGTCACGACGGAAACCGCCGCGGTCACCGCCGCCGCTGCGGTCGTCACGGCCACGGAAACCGCCGCGGTCACCGCCACCGCTGCTTCCGCCACGGTTGTCGTCGCGACGGAAGCCACCACGCTCACCGCCACCGCGGTTGTCGTCACGGCGGTCGTCGCGACGGAACGGCGGGCGGTCGTTGTCACGGCGCGGAGCACCACGCTCGTCATCACGACGGAACGGCGGACGCGCGCCACCCCCACGGTTGTCGTCACGCCTGCCGGCCCCACCACGATCGTTGTCGCGGCTCGGGCCTCCGCGGTAGCCGCCGCGGTCACCACTGTCCCGGCGTCGCTGATCGCGCTCCGGTCGCTCGTCGGGAGAGTTGGTGGACATGGGTGACTCCTGTCATCGGTACCGCAAGTCATTCTCGCGCAGCCGGGTACCCGGCGCGCTTCGGGAAAACAAAAAAGGACCTCTGGTCCCAGCGAGTCGCTGGGACCAGAGGTCCTCAAGTATTGTTCGGCGGCGTCCTACTCTCCCACAGGGTCCCCCCTGCAGTACCATCGGCGCTGTAAGGCTTAGCTTCCGGGTTCGGAATGTAACCGGGCGTTTCCCTCACGCTATGACCACCGAAACCCTTTCAGACACTCCACCACGAGGCAGAGCTGTGAACGGGCAGCGAACAAGCACACTATTTAATTGACTAGTGGAACTGTTCAGCCAGCACAACCGTTCGTTGTCTGGGAACTACACAGTGGACGCGAGCAACTGAGGACAAGCCCTCGGCCTATTAGTACCGGTCAGCTTCACCCCTTACAGGGCTTCCACATCCGGCCTATCAACC